>JALXCG010000585.1 GCA_026991065.1 Gemmatimonadota bacterium
GCGTCCCAAGGCGTGAAGAATCTCCGCCTCAAGATATTGACACACCCGCTTCGGCGCGATCTCGTAACAGCGCTGCAGGCGCTTGCCCGACAGCTTCTCGGCGTAGTACCTGCCACCCGTCATGGTTCTCTCTTTGCCTCGGCCCAACAGAGTTGCGATGCACTGACCAGTCCAGGCAGCGGCCATCGGTCGGATGCAGCGGCCGGCCGGCCAGCACCACACATTTTAGACAGCATTTTGGACAGGAACAGGACCGTCCGCATTACTGAGCCAACTTGCGAAGAACCTCTTGGCGCTTCTTGATGACGTAGTCCAGCTCCTGCTGAACACGCTCTTTGTCAACCTTCCGGGCACCGTGCCCCCGAAGGTAGTACACGCTGACCGTTTGGTCGATGCCCTGAAAGAGGATGGCGCGGTCTCCCCGAGGCTCGAACCCGGCACGGGCAAGGACCTTTCTGGATCCCTCGTTCGATCGCGCGGTGATCGCCAGAATCCCTGGCAGCCCGAACCGGCCGAAGGCCCATCCGCAGGCCGCCACGACGGCTTCCAAAGCAAGCCCCCGGCGCTGATACGCTTCCGCCACTGCGAAGCCGATCTCGACATCGCCTTCGAACGGGCTCAGTCCGACGTGCCCGATCAGCACCCTGTCGCCCCGATGGTCGAGTGCCATCACGTAGGCGCCGTGTCGCGGATCCGCCGGTGCGGCGTACTGATCGATCAGCCCCCCCAGGACTTCGCGCGCCTCCGCCTCGTCGGCACACACTTGGCTGGGCAGCCATTGCCGAGATGACCGTTCGTTGCTCAGTCTATGGACGGCAGCCGCGTCCCCGAGTTCAAAGGGTCTCAGGACGAGAGACTTTGTCTCGATGCGGAACAACCGCCCTGGCTGCTTCTCCACGCCTGTCACCGCCTTTCGTCCGCCGAACACCTTGCGTCGGCCGCGGTGCGTGGTGCTGTCCGCTACATGCGCTTGGTATTCATTGAACCCACCCCGACCTTGCCTTCGCCGGCAGCAGCTGACCGCAGACCTTAGTTGCATCATACCATGCCCCCGGCGGGAACAAACTCAGGCCGTTCCTCACCGGCATTCGCGCCCGCTGTCGCGGCATCTTCTCGGCCCGCCAGCCACGCGGGCCGGCGTCGTCTTGCCGCTCTGGCACCGGCCGCGGATGGAAATGACCGGCATGCATCCCACGCCTTGCGCACGCGCAGAGCCAGCAGCGGGGAGCTGTTTTCGGAGCGGCTAGTCACAGTGTAACGACCGACTCCAAGCGCAGTCTCGTGGGCTGCGATGCGTAGAACTACTCGCAGAGCCGCCAATCGCCTCAGTAGACACTCGCTCATCATTGAAGTCGCTTGGTGCCTTTTCAGTGGCACAAATGATGCGGCGCACAGTCTTCCATCCATTCCATGAACCACTCGGCATAGAACAGCGCCGTCGTTCTATTTCGGTTATCCACTTCTATCGGCTTACACTGTGGCTCCGATCAGTGCCCGGTAGGTACCCCTCGGCCCTCGCCTCCTTTCAGAAGAGCATCCCACCAATTGAGGAGTGCTCCTCGAACCATGTGCTCAAACACATGCAGGAGCATCGGCGTATCGTCTGCCGTCCACACCCCGCCGTCACTCGCAGCGGCAAGCCCCATCGGCCGCTCACCCGGCACTCCGTCCAGCATCATTGGATGTTGGCACATGGGTTTTGGGAACGGTGTGCCCTCATGGAGTGCCTTCGATCGCCATTTGTACACAGTGCGCAGAGTCCTCGCAAGTTCCCCATCATTCCATGCAATCTGTAGGTAGTCGGGTGGTCGTCGACCGGGTTTTTTCGGCATGAACGCAATCATGAATCGTACGAATCTGTCAGTCGATCTCATCAGCGGTAGGAGATGTCTTGCCAAATCGTCTCGCAACCGCACCGGAGCCACAGAATCCAGTAGTGACCCAAGTGTAGGGTCTGAACACCTGATTCTGTCCAACCTCGACTTCTTGTCTGGTTTCCACCGTTGCGCACCACATTCCGCAGCTGACACGAACCGGATCCACGCCAGTTCCGGTTCGGAGTCTGCCGTCCAGACTGCGTCCTGGTACAAGCGAGCGGCACGAATGATATCCGCAGCATCGCGCCGGGACAAAACGTGCAGTTTTGCCAGTCTGTGAGCATCGTTTACGCATGCTTGTCCCGGCAACCTGGGTATAAGCGAACGAATGCCTCGAAAGGGCGGCAACCACGGATCCGATTCCATCTGCCTTGGTACCGGCCTGCCTCGTGGATCCGACCCTTTCTCGAATCTACGAATCGCCGGTCCAGACTTCAACCTGACACCAAGTGACAGCGAAATCAGAGCCGCAATTTCTTCTCCGATCGAGGCTCCATGATATATGTCGGTATTCGTCCGACTCATGTCTGTGTCCTCTGGAGTTGACTCGAAATGAAAGTCTATTCGAAGCAAGAGCCGCCCGATCGCTTCTTGCATCTGGATCGGTTGCAAACAATTGAAGACAGAGAATGGTCCCCAATCGCCCTCGATCTGACCGGTGAAATAGGTATCACTGTGCAAGAGGAATTCGAGAGCACCGCGAGAGCCCCGTCCCTCGCTACAAGCAACAGCGTTTTCATGACTCCATGGACCCTTCACGTCCGCAGTCCCTTCATGTTCGATCTCTAGGTCTTATTCTTTTCTGCTGGCTAACGCTTGCCATGAACCGCGCGAAAAACGTGCGTCGGACTCGATGGCCTTGATAGAGCATTCTTCATGGCCACAGATCGTCTGGCGCAAAGAGGTTCTTGGCCACGACATCTGCATCACATGCCGCCATCAGCGCGTCAAAAGCGTCATTGGATAGCACGGCGTTTCACAGCACATCCAACAACTCGGCGACTACCTGAAGCTGCTCGCCTTGTTCGGGGTCGAGTTCGATCACGTCGAACCGCGGGTTCTCCGGACGCAGTTCGATCCGCCGGTGGCGCCAGCCGTCCTCTGTCTCGACCTTCTCGCTGAAGTAGCGCTTCACAGTGAAGCGCTCTCCGGACTCCGGATCCAGCGCATTGCGAAGCTGAACCAGGACGATCTTGCCCTGGCGTGTACCTTCCACCGGACTTCGGAACAAGCAATAGGAGCCATCCGGGATTCTGGGCTCCATCGACCTGCCGACCACCTGGGCTACGAACATGCCGGCGCCGAGCCGGCGTCGGACATCGGGCTCTACCCAGCCTTCCGGTTCGACCATCTGCTCCTCGCCGAAGTTTCCGGCGGCCGCCCGCAGAGAGTAGAGCGGGACGCAGCTCCTGAAGCGGGATTCCATGGTCGCGGCAACCAGGCGCAGTCGGGTCTCTTGGCGATCGCCGACCTCCTCTTGCCGCGCATGGAACCACTCGGTCCCGCACCGGAGCCTGCGCCGAATCGCATCCTCTCGCAGGTATCCGGCGAGGCGGCGAAAATGTCTCGTCATCGCCTTCTCGTCGAACAGGTCGCTGACCGGGATCTCGATAACGTCGTAACCGTTGTTTCTGAGCCAAGTGCGGATCTCCCGGTCCCGCTGCTCGGTTTCCCGATTGCCGTGGATGTGCTCGCTCAATCCGTCGAGATAGAGACACACCCCTTCATCATCCTCATGATGGTCGGCGCGGTAGATCACATCGGGAGTCGTGGTGCCGATCGCCCGGTCCAGCCGCAGTTGCTCGCCGCGTATTCCCTCTTCAAATCCGGCCGCCAGCAGGAGATGACGCAGCCGCATTTCCGACTCGTTGACCGGAAAGCTCCCCTCCCGGGGCTCCTGGGTGGGTTGCCGCGGCGGGATGTCGTGATCCGGTGCCAGGTGTCTGCCCCAGGCGTCGAGCCGCTGCAGCGCGAGGTGGCGATCCATGTGCTTGTGGTAGAAGGCATTGCGGAAGCTCTGCATGCAATCGATGCAGGATGTCTCGCAGGCGGACGGGCACGCCGCGACGATCTCCCGAGCCACGCCGGCCACATCTTCGAAACGCTCGCGGATGCGGTCCAGCAATCCCGATCCTCCCGGCATGGGATCCCAGAGAAGACCGTCGACCTCTTCGCGGTCGGTGTGGCCGATCACCAGAATCTGCAGGTCGTCCAGGTGCATGTCGAGAACGCGGGTCGCCGCCATGCGCAACGCCTCAAGCACGCTGAAGGCGGTGGAGTGATCCTCGCAGGCCGGCAGCGAGAGGGTGTCGGCCACCACGTCGGCGTAGAAGCCGATCGGCTCGATCGCGCGTCCGCAGCGCTCCTCGTGGGAGGTGGCGAAGTGCTCCCGCTGCCGATCCGAGGAGAGCGGCGAGACGCTCTGGCCGCAGACCGTGCAGATGGGATAGCCGAAGCGCGTGAACTGCTCGATCGCCGACGACGAACCGACATTCACCAGCCGCAGATGCACCCCTTTGCGCAGGTGCAGTGCCCGTTCCCCCCAGCGCCAGGCCGTTCCGCCGCCGTGCCGGTCGCGTTCGAGGCCGTAGACCGCCACACCCATCTGGAAGCGCAGCTCCTCCTCATCGGAGATGTGGGACTGGTGCATCAGGTCCACGTCGCAAACCGCGATGGTGCGCAGCTTGACGGCGCCCAGGCCGGAGCTGTCGGCCACCGCGCTGGTTGGCTTGACCGCCTGGCGCTCGGTCGAGACCTCGAAGACCGGCATCTCGATGCGATCCTCGTCGACATCGCGGTGAAAACGCCGGGCGACGAAACGGTGGCCGTTGGCGTAGATCAGGTTGCCGGGCACATA
>JALXCG010000586.1 GCA_026991065.1 Gemmatimonadota bacterium
TGCACACCCTGCTCGTCGGCGTAGATCCAGACCTCGGCGCCGTCGCTGCCGTGGATCTGCACGCGGGTGCTGGCGTAGAAGGTGTCGCCGACGAGCAGGGTGTGCAACTCTTCGGGCGTGATCTCGATCCGTTCCACCCGCACCGCGGCGGCGGTCGGGCGGCCTTCGGCGTCGATTTCCGGCGCCGGCACTTCGAGGGCGGCGTCGGCCGGCACCAGCACCGCCGGGTGGGTGACCGCCGACTCGGCGTCCGGATCCAGCCCCACCTGGGTCGCGACGCCCAGCGGCACCTGGTTTTCTACCCGCAGCAGGACCGCCGCGCGCAGCACCCGGTCGAGCAGAATGTCGCGCAGGTCGCTGTCGATGTCGTCCACGGTCTCGGTGTCCAGGGTGTCGCTGCGACCCTCCACCACCAGGCGCATCACGGTGCTGAAGTGCATCCGGCCGGTGATCGAGTCACTCGCTTCCAGGGTCACGCGCGTCGGTGCCATCAGCACGGTGCCGCTGGTGATCGCCCGCGCCGGGGGGGTGGCCAGAAAGAGCGCGAGTTCCGCCGGGTCGAGCGGGATCTCGCCGCCGGTGGCGGGCACCGAGCCGCGCACATGCAGCAGCGGGCCGCCGTCGGTTCCGGCGATCGTCATGTCCACCGCGGAGAGTGCCGCCGGCAGCGAATCCAGGCGCACACTGCCGCGCGGATCGACAAAGAGGAAGCCGGGGCTCACGTCGCCCAGGCCGGTGTCGATCTCCTCCGGATCCATCGTGAAGGGGGCGGTCATCCGCCCGGTGACGCGCGCCAACTGTACTTCGCTCTGCGTCACATCCACCCGCACCTGGTTGCTCTCGGTCACCTCGACCGGGCGCCCGGCGCGGTCCTCGCTGGTGAAGGCGGCGTTCACCACCAGCGCCTGATTGTCCCCCTCCGGCACGATCTCCACGCCGGCCAGATCGATCGGCAGCGTGAGTTGCTGCAGGGGCTCCAGGTGAGCCGGCAGCATCAGCGCCGCGCCGTCGCGCTGATAGGTGGGAATGGTCAGGGTCAGATCGAACGCCAGGGGGAAGCCGTTGTTCAATTGCAGTTCCAGACGGCCGCTCTGGATGGTGGCGTGTTCGATCTCGAAATCGACATCGATCTCATAGCGGGACTCCACCACGCCGGAGCTGGCCGCCGGTTCGCCGCGGAAAGCGGCCGGCTGCAACCCATCCACCGCCGTGATGCCGATGATCAGCGGCGCCGCCGGGTCGATCGTCACCGCCTCGCCCGCCGAGCCGGGGGAGGTGCCGACCACCTGCGCGGTCATCGACGCTTCGATTCGCTGTCCCGCCACATCGATCGCCACCAGGAGCGTGTCGCCCGGCGCCACCACCGAATCGATCACCTCTTCGCCGATCGGTGCGCCGCTGCTGCTCTCCAGCCGTACGACGCGCTGCTCCGGTGGCCGGCTCGGCTCGAAGAGCGGCACACTGAGCGTGTTGACGAGTTGCAGCCGCACCACGCCGCTCTTCACGTCGACCCACTCGTAGTCGCTCGGGCCGGCCACCGCCGCGCGGTTGTCGAAGGCGAAGGATGCCACCGGGCCGGAGTAGACTCCGATGCCCTGGTCGATCTCCGGAAAGAGATCGGCGAAACTGTAGGCGGCCGGTTCGGCATCGAACTCCACCACCAGGTCCAGATCCGCCAATCCGGCGCGGAACTCTTCGTTGCTGGCGCCGACCGTCAGCGCCTCGGCGAAGGAGATCGGCTCCAGGTCGGTGGTCAGGTCGATCCCCAGCGATTCGGGCACTCCCGAAGTGGCGACGAAGGCGGTGTCCAGCTCGGCCAGCAGCTCCGCCGCATCCCACTGATCATTCACCACCGGCAGCACATACGAGGCTTCCCAGTTGGGGGATTGCGGCTCCTCCAGACCACAACCGCCGAGCGTGATGGCGATCGCGGCGAGGATCAGTGCCGCCTCTCTTCGACCGAGCGTCTTCTGCTGCATCGTTTCGACCTTCCCGCTGGAGCCAGTGGCTGTCCCGGCGCACCTCCCGGCGGCGACAGGAGGGGGAAAGGGGCGGGCTCGCCCCCCATCCGGCCCCGTTAGGCCTGTGTGCCACCGGAAAAGTATGACAATCATGGAGTACATCGGCGGCACCGGCAAAAATTTGAGTGCACCCGCCACATTCAGTGCCGCGACCACCCCGCCGCGGGCATGATTTTGCTGGGTTCGCGCCGGTCCGGCGTGTAGAGTCCCCGCGAAACGACAAGACCCAAGGACGTAGCGCCACGCTTTCGCTGCACCCCGCCGGGTGCGTCAGGAGGCCGGATGCCGACCATCACCAGTCTCTTCGGCGGCCATGAGCCGTTTCGCCAGCTTCAGGCGCACATGCGTGTGGTGCACCAATCGGTGGACCACATGCCGGCTCTGCTCCGGGCGCTCGAAGCGGGAGATCGCGAGCAACTCAAACAGATCGCGAAGACCCTCTTCAAGCTTGAGCATGAAGCCGACCTGATCAAACACAACCTGCGCGCCCACCTGCCGCGCACCCTCTTCATGCCGATCGATCGTCGCGACCTGCTGGCAATTCTCCACAGTCAGGATGGCATCGCCGACAGTTGCGAAGACATCGCCGGTCTCCTGCTGCGCCGCGAACTGCCGCTGCCGTCCGCGCTCTGCCGGCCGCTCTGCGAACTGACCGAGTGCTGTGTCGGTGTGGTCGAAGTGGCCGCGCAGGTGATCGACAATCTGGATGAGTTGCTCGCCGTTGGCTTTCGCGGGCGGGTCAGGGACGAGGTCAAGGAACTGCTCCACGAACTCAACCGCGCCGAAACCGAGACCGACAAGTTGGAGCGCGAGTTGGAGAAGACGCTTTTCTCCCTGGAAGATGTCATGGATCCGGTCTCGGTCATGCTCTGGTATCGGATCATCGAGTGGATCGGCGGTCTCGCCGACCACGCCGAACGCGTTGGCAACAACCTGCGCCTGGTCATCGCCCGCTAGCGCCCGGCGCTGCGCGGCTCGCGACCGGCGCATAGCGAGTCTCAACGATGGATATCATCGGCCTCCACGGCACGCTCTTCCTGGTTCTGGCGATCCTCTTCGGTCTCTACATGACCTGGGGCATCGGCGCCAACGACGTCGCCAATGCGATGGGCACTTCGGTCGGCGCCGGCGCGGTGACGGTGCGGCAAGCGCTGGTGATTGCCGGCGTCTTCGAATTCGCCGGTGCGTTCCTCGCCGGTGGCCATGTCACCAAGACGATCCGCAAAGGAATCATCAATCCGGAGGCCATCAACGGCCGCCCGGAACTCCTGATTTTCGGCATGCTGGCGGCGCTCCTGGCGGCGGCGATCTGGCTGATGTTCGCCTCGCGTCGCGGCTGGCCGGTTTCCACCACCCACACCATCGTCGGCGCCATTGTCGGTTTCGGTATCGCCGGCATCGGCATGGATGCGATCGCCTGGGACACGGTCGGCGAAATCGTCGCCAGTTGGGTGGTGTCGCCGGTGATCGGCGGGCTGCTCGCCTTTCTCCTCATGACCTCGATCCGCCGCCTGATCCTCGACCAGGAGCGCCCCTTCGAGGCGGCGCAGCGCTGGGGGCCGCTCTACATCTTTCTGGTCGGTTTTGTCATCTCCCTGGTCACCGTCTTCAAGGGGCTCAAACACCTCAACATCGATCTCTCGGTGGGGGCGAGTTTCGGCGTTGCGTTCATTGTCGGCTGCTGCACCGCGCTGCTCGGTTGGGTGCTGATGCGGCGGATCGAGGTGGACCCGGTGGCCGACCGCGAATTCCACTTCGCCAGCGTCGAGCGGGTTTTTGCCCCGGCCATGCTCTTCACCGCCTGCTCCATGGCCTTCGCTCATGGCTCCAATGATGTCGCCAACGGGGTCGGACCGATGGCGGCGGTGGTGAGCCTGGTGCAGAGTGGCGGCAACGTGGCGCAAGAGGCTGAAGTGCCGCTCTGGATCCTGGTCATGGGTGGCGCCGGAATCGTTGTCGGCCTGGCGACACTCGGCTACCGCGTCATGCGCACCATCGGCCACGACATCACCGCGCTCACACCGAGCCGCGGTTTCTCCGCCGAACTTGCCGCCGGCGCCACTGTGGTGATCGCCTCGCGCACCGGCCTTCCTGTCTCCACCACCCATGTTGCGGTGGGCGCAGTGATCGGAGTCGGCCTGGCGCGTGGAATCGGCGCCATCGACCTGCGGGTGATCGGGCGGATCATTCTCTCCTGGCTGGTCACGCTCCCGGTCGGCGCCGTGATGGCGGCACTCTTCTTCTTCATGTTCAAGGGGATGTTCTTGTAGCAACGTTTTGGCCCGGGCTCTCTGCGGCCGCGCCTTTTCTGTTTGCTCCGGTTGCCGGTTTTTACTTACCAGGTGCACCGCCACCGCCCTCCACTCCCCGCTGCGTTTTCCCCCGGAGCAGATTTCCGCATCGCGCCCACTTCTTCTGGCCGAACCCGCGTTCGCCGAATGCTCCCGGTTTTGGCTCAAAAGCGGCCTGGAAGCGTGTTGGGCACAGTCTTGCGGCCCCCCGCAATCGGGCCTGCTTCGAGATCAGGGCGGGCGTCCGCCGGAAGGCGAGTCCTCTTTCTAAGGATCTGGACGAGAATTTTTTCCAAGACCGGGGCCCCGGCTGGCTACCAAGGGGTAAGTAGTGCGCTCTTGCTTTTCTTGAGAGCGCGTTCCGGGCCTTCCGAGCCCGAACCCTTCTCACACC
>JALXCG010000587.1 GCA_026991065.1 Gemmatimonadota bacterium
GTGTTGTTCCATCGTTGGTGGAGTTCGCCAACGGCTCTGGCGGGATGTTGTAGATGGTTGTACTGGGGCCGTGCGCCGTGGACCAGGACTCGAATTGAACTACCCGCAGTGAGTGACCCTTGGGCGGGATCAAATGGGCAAGCAGGCGCTCCAGGGTTTCTTCATCCGGAGTAGAGAGGAGGACTTGCCGGGACAGGGACTCCCGTCCGCTCTCCTCGGCGTAGGCGATCTGCCGCAGCCAGGCGGCAAACGGGGCAAGGTTGCCGGTGTCAAAAAAAGCGCAGGGATCGTCCAGGAGCAGGATGCGATGCGGCAGCCAGCGGGAGAGAATCTGAGTGCGAGCCAGAAGCCAGGCGAGAGCAGCCTGGCCTTTCTGGCCGGATGAGAATCCCTTCCAGTGGAGGGGGTGGTCGTTAACCTCTCCTGCCACGTGTTCCATTCTGCCCTGTTCAGATTTGACCGCAACCGCATCGAAGCGACTGAATCCGGGGAAATGATCGATGACCTGTTCGAAAGTCTTGCGGAAGAGTCTTTCCTGCTGCTCGACAAGTTCCTGGTCCGACAGGCTCGGCAGCCGGTCATCCTCCTCTTGGGGTGAATCCTTGGGCTCTTGCGGTAAATCCGTGAGTTGATCTTCATCCACAGGTATCGAGAGGATCTTTCGCTCGATCTCTCGAAACCCGCTGTCTTCCGCTATTCCGATGCTTTTCGTCAGCGCGTTCAAGCGCTGTTGGTCGGTTTCCAGACTTTTCAGCTTCGTTTCGATTGCGGAAACGTCCGTTGTCAATCGCTGCTTTTCGTCTCTCACCTTATGCTCGTCGAACTTGGTCCACAGACCGATCAGGTTAGCGATGTCGGCTTCCGCCGCGACTGGGCTTTCCTGTTGCTCTAGCTCCTTCTCCAGATCGCGGTATTTTTCAAGTGCCGACCGTCGCCGGTCGACTTCTTTCGCAAACGAAGTCGCCAAATTGGCGAGAGCCGGCAAATGGATGCGGTGGAACTCCTGCGTCACCCCCTCGATGATCCCGTTCGCCGCGTGTTGCAGTTGTGGCGGAGGTGATCGCCACTTGTCGGTGTTGTCACGGAGGCACGCCAGGACCCGATCCAACGACAGTTGCTGCTCTCCGCCGCTCGGTTCCACCCATTTCAGAAGCTCTTCATATGTGTCGAAAGCATGCTCTCTTTTCATCTGCTCAAGGGTTACTCTTTTCTGGCCAATCTCTGCTGCTACATCGGGATTCTGCTCCTGGTTGACGTAGCGATTGATTCTCTCAAGAGCAGTCTTGGCGGCCTCCCAGAATTCAACCAGCCGATCAGGAGTGAAAACCAACTGCGGCGAGTCACCTTGAAGGCTGTCTCCCGCTACTCTTTCAAACTTCCGAAGCTGCCGGCTCAGCTCTTGCCATCCCGCATGGTCGCTGCCGTACCACTTCTCGACCGGCGGCAGCCGATCCAGGCCCAGTTTTTTCGATGTCTCGTGGTCGTTGTGCACCCACGCATTCCAGGCGTCGATGAATTTGTTCAATGGCGTTTTGATCTTGCAGTGTTTCGCGTCCCTGATAAGGCGTCCTACGGCCTCGATTTCATCGTCGAATCTATTTTTCGCGGTTTCGCCATTCTGACGGATTTCAAGGATCTCGCTGCGGTAGTCGTGACCGATGAACGAGTTCAGGTCCATGCCTGAACTTAGAACCTCCTGTATGTCCTCACCCTGCACCAGAGTCGCGCTTCGTATGAGCGTGCTCAATTCTTTCTCTGACCCCCCAACGGGCTTTCCGAGGTCCTGCTTGAGTTTCTGTCGATACTGCGCCCACTCCTCCTCAGGCACGATCTTCCCAGCCTCTGGCGAGCCTGCGGTCAGTTCCACCTCATCGGATCCGTCGACCAACGCATTTATCGTGATCCGCCAACCGGAGTCCTTTCCCTTTGAAAGCCATTCGGCGGGAAACTCTTCTGTCTGTCCGGAGAGGAGTGCTGCAATTGCCGAAAGCACGCTGCTCTTTCCCAATCCGTTGGAACCACTCAAGATCACAATGTCGCCGTCCAGTGGTTTCAAGATGGTCGTGCCGATGCATCCTCTCACATGCTCCAGCTTCAGGGATCTGACCTTGCGAATAATTTTTCCGCCCCACTGTTTCTTTGGTCCTTCGGGCGCGGTTGGCCGCGCCTCGCTGGACGCCCCGGAGTGGTCCAAGCCTGGAAGCAAGTCCCGGATAAGGGGATCGTTGCTCTGTTGCTTTTGCACTGCGTCCAGAAGCGGCGGCACCAGATCCGGGCGATCTGGCGATTGCGCCATCTCTCGCAAAAAGCGGACGGCGAAGTTGTGTGCATCGATTTGAGGAATCCAGAGTGGCTCTCCCCGAACGGTTGGGAACGCGATATTCTTGCAGAATTCGGTGACCCAGTCCGGCGGCTTCTCCTGCTCCCCTTGCCCTGACGGATCTGCGGGTGGCCGTGGCGCATAGAGCACAAACTCACCCCCATGCCAGGCCTGGTCCGAACTCCATTCCTGCAGTTTTTCTCGCGCATTCTCTCCCCTGGAATGCTGGCGGGAGTCATGGGCAACCATGAGCACGGGGCGACGCATTCCAATATGGTGAACAGCATCCTTGATGCGGTGAACCAGCCTGCGGAGTGCGTCTTTCGTTTTTTTCTCTTGGGCAGGGTTTTCCAATTCCACCTTCCCAGTGTTGACCGCTACGACCAGCGCTGTCGTGTTCAGCATGTAGTGAAACGGCAGCAACTTTGCCAGGCTACCGAGGTCGTCCCACACTTTTCCATTTTGCGAATCTGCCTCCGGAAACCGGAGCCATAACCACTTGTCGCTCATTTTGCTCCCACTTCCTCCGCCGCAAACCGGTTCCGCCAGTTGATGCTGTTTTGCGTCACCACGCTTCTTTCTTTCAAGACGTTCCTGATCTTATTGGCCCAGTCCGTCCAGGACATGGGGCGGCGCCGAAGCGCTTCCGCAAGCAACTCGTCAGCGTTTAGCTGCAAGCCTTCGTGAACGGTGATGTTCGTATGCTCACTCTTGCGCAGGCGCTCGATTCGAACTTGTTTGCTGCTGGATCTGACGTTGCAGGAGCTACTCTGTGGTTGTACAGCGTTGCCGGGTCGCCGGCTGACTGGAAGTCTGATCCACGCCACTGCAGCGTGCATTTCCAGCAGTTTCGGGTGTGCGCACTGTCGGGCCCCCCCGGTGGGAATCAACTGAATCCACTGGTCTTCGGTTGCGGCGCAACTCTGCGCTGCAAGAAGCAGGGTGTAGAGAGCGATGCTGCGGGGGGCCGACTCCAGAGGGTGATAATGCTCGTCGTCGTCAAAGGCGGGATGCAGTTGTCGCATGAGCGATAGTTCATGAGTGCCGTCAGGGGCTGAAGCGCTGAAAGCCAAGTGGTCGGTGTGCCGGCACTGTGTGCCATTATTGGTGTCGAACCAGCAATCCATGGCTTCTGTGGCCCACTGTGTCACCACGTCCGCCCGGATGTCCGTCGCTTTGCTGATTGTCTCGGCGAGTTCTCCCCGGCTCCATTCGCGCCGGAGCCGCCGCCACCACCAGTTTTGGAAGAGAGCCCGCCAGAACCCGCCGGGGGAGAGTTGCTCAGAATCACTATCTGTCCGGAACCACTGCGCATCTCTTCCGGTGATGCCGTTGCGCAGCCCTGAACCCGGGTAGCGTTCGCTTTCGCGGGATCTCCAGATGCGCCACCAAGCCAGCAGAATCTGATTCTGATTGAAGGTCAGGTGGGGCCCATACTGGTGCACGATCGGTGCCGTTCGTGTCTGCCATCCGCCATCCGGGTTGGCAGTTTCGTTCGACTTGTCGGGACACTGGGAATGGAGATCACTGAGTTCATCGAGTAGCGCCAGCACGGTGTGGCGAATCTGGGGCTCCTCGCTGCCGAATCCGGAAAAGAGTAGCTTCTTGTGCCGCAGGCGATCCCGAAACATCTCGCGGGCCCAAGTTTCCTTGCGGAAGCTCTGCAACTGACGTTCGGTCAGAATGATCCGTTGTGCTTCGGCGAGTTTCTTCGCTTGGGCTGTTTCTTTCGCGTCAGAGAGGCGCAGTGCGCAGCCATTGATTTTGAATAGTCGTGCCCGCTGCATTCCGCCGACGCCCGAAGGGGCTCCATTCCCATTGATTCCGGAATACTCCAGGTGGTCGGTTACTACTTGCCAGCCACTTCCGTCGTCGGGCTGCATCTTCCGGATCGGGTGGGTGAACTCGTCGCCGGCAGGTTGCCCTTTTGATTCCAGCCAGGCACGCTCCAGGCAGGTGTCGTAGTTGGTTGTGATTACTTCGTTCAGGGCTCCTTCCCTTACCAGATAGGCGATGTATCGGTGCGCGGGTGTGGGCTGTAAGCGAGTGAACTGGGATATTTTCAGTAAACTGCACAGCTCTGTTTCGTTGTCGAACAGAAGATAGAGTTCTGCCAATTTCGCAAGCCCGAGGCTTCTTAGCTCTTCTATTGGCGAGCAGCGACCGGGAAGAAAGGAGCGCAGGAGCGCAGCAAGCGGGGTCTGTTTGTACAATTTGTCGGATAGAAACTGTGCGAGCTGCTTGGGCATGTTGTTGTGGGGCTGGAGATCTTCCGCCGGCATGTCTTCCTCAAAGCCGACGGAACTCGCCATACTGACCCCTGCTCCCAGGAGAGGCAGGAGATAACCCGCCTCCAGCGCGGCACA
>JALXCG010000588.1 GCA_026991065.1 Gemmatimonadota bacterium
GGCGGCGGGAGAGGCAGGGGAAGCCTCTTGCGCCCAGCCGCCACCCGCAGGGGCGGAGGGGCGTTCTCCCCGGTCACGAGCAGCCCAACCTCCGCTTTCGCCGCGGGGGCCGCCGGCTGCTTGCCCCTCATCTCGTCGGCCACCACTGATGAAGCGGAAGTCTCGAGCCACGATCTCTGTCGCCCAGCGCCGGTTACCATCGCGATCCTGATATTCGCGTGTCTGAATACGGCCTTCGACATAGAGAGGGTTGCCCTTGCGGGCGTAGCGATCGATCGTCTCCGCTTGCCGCCCCCAGAAGACGATGCGATGAAACTCGGAACGCTCCTGAAGATTGCCGTCCCGGTCACGAAAGCGCTCGTTTGTCGCGAGTCGGATGTTGACCACGGGAGTACCCTGCGGTGTAGTTCGGCGTTCTGGGTCCGCCGCTAGATTTCCCAGAAGAATGACCTTGTTGACCACGTTGCACTCCTTGTCGCGCTGATTGGCTGCTTCAAAACAGAGGTCCAGAGAATAACACGGCTCAATCGGTCATTCACCGGGTGAGCGAAAGGATGTTGAAGAGCAGGTCTTCGGCCCGGTGTCCTGATTTCTCGGCGAGACTGTAGCGCCCCGCTTGATTCGCTTGTTCAGCTTCTTGCTGCAGTCGCGTTGCCTTGTTGAGCAATTGATTGAGTCGAGGATCCGGCGGGGCCGCGGCGACGCGCTCTCCGGCGACAACAAGAAGATCCGCCACGCGCTCGATGACCCTTGAGGCTCGCACGCCTGGAGACTCTTCAAGAAGGCGGAGAGCCAGGCGAGTGCCGTCGGCCAAGTGCCGGTGTGCCTCTTGCCGTCTTTCTGCCCGCATGGCTTGAATCGCGATCTGCCGATGCTCGAGCGCGCGATCGTAGAGCCGCTGCCGCCGCGGAAATCCTTCTATGTGAGGGGCCGCCAGGGCGAGGAGATCATCCAGCCGCTCGAGTTCTGCATGCAGTTCTCTTGGTTGCGCGGGGCCACGATCGCGGAACTTGCGGGGGACAGCATCCAGCACTCGCCGGATTCGCTCCATCGATGCGGCGCCGATCTCTGGAAGGCCGACCGCGAATGCCTGCTCCACGAGTTCCAATTCAAGCAGGCACATTCCAACCCGGGGGTTGTCTTTCCCATACTCTGCTTTGAGTGAATCTACGCGCCGACGCGTTCGCTCCAGATCGGGCCGGTGCATTTCCGGTGCTTGCCGGTCTCCCTCCCGGTGCGGCGGCGTCTTACCAATTTCCAGCGCTTTTTCGTAGAGGTTCGCGGCACTTCTCAGGGCAAGCCAGGCATCAGCCGAGTGGCGCCGCGGAGTCTCAAGATAGGTGCCGGCGCGCTCTCGGCAGCGCAGGGCTTCGTTGCAGAGAATCTCGGAGTGTTGTCTGTTGGCTGTGGCTGCGTAACGCTCGTCGAACCTGCGTGCCTGGGCGCGAAGAGTCTCAACGGAGGGGGGACGTTGATCACGTGCGTGGGCACGATCAACGGTCTCCAGTAGCGTCGCCGCAGCGATACAAAGCTCCTTTCCTCTTTCTTCAGGCGCGGCGGACGCCAGCAGAGATCGAGCACGTTCGATTTCCGCCCGAACCTCTTGTGCCATGCGCTGAGGTGGAGGGGTCGGCCGGGGTCGTATGGCATGTGCCGGTCTGTTGGGGCTGGCGGGGAAATTCCCTTGGGCCTGAGCAGAGCCACCAACTGGCAGAAACCCCAGAACGCAGGCCGCGACCAGGGCTGAGCAGTTGAGCGCGCGGGATCTGTGCATGACGGGAATCAACTTTTCCAAGAGGAGAGGGGGAAGGGGGCGCCAGTCAGGAACTGTCTGCGCAAGGGACGTGCCAGGTGCGTAACCTCGGTCGTAGGAGTGCCCTGCTCTTGCTGCGTCGCCGCGGATGAACCAAAAGGTACAAGACTGTGCACCACCTAGATCAGATCACCATACTTCTCAAGCTTGGAATAGAGCGTTCTACGTGTGATGCCCAGGAGGGCGGCTGCCCGTGACTTGTTCCCTTCGGTTCGAATCAAGGCTTGCCGGATTAAGTCCTTCTCAACATCACGCAAATCGAGTCCGTCCGCGGGAAGCGCGATGTTGAAGCTGGTGTGTGCGCCCGCTCTCACATAGTCCGGCAACACCTTGCCACTGAGTTGCCTGCTTCCCGCCAGGATGCACGCGCGTTCCATGACGTTGCGAAGCTCCCGTATGTTTCCGGGCCAACGGTAACGTTCCAATCTTTCCTGCTCGGTCGCGGATAGTTCCGATATAGAATGCTGGTTCCGCGACAGGAAGTGGTCCGCCAGCGGGAGTATGTCTTCCGGCCGGCTGCGCAGCGGGGGAAGCTCGATTGGAAAAACATTGAGGCGGTAGAAAAGATCCTCCCGAAAAACCCCCTCGCGGAGCGCTTCCTCAAGGTCGCGGTTGGTTGCTGCAATCACCCGAACATCGACGTGGATCTCTTCGAGACTTCCCAATCGGCAAAATGCCCGGCTCTCCAGAACCCGCAGGAGCTTGACCTGAAGATTCGGCGGCATCTCTCCAACCTCGTCGAGGAAGACCGTGCCCCCATCGGCGGTCTCGAACACTCCTCGTCGGCGGGCAGAGGCCCCCGTGAAGGCACCCTTCTCATGGCCAAAGAGTTCGGATTCGAGGAGGTTCTCGGCCAGTGCCCCACAGTTGATGCGAATGAACGCACGTTCAGCCCGCGTGGATGCTTGATGGATGCACTCCGCAATCACCTCCTTTCCCGTGCCGCTCTCGCCTCCAAGCAGTACCGTTGCATCCGTTGCGGCAACTTGCTTCGCCATTCGCAGTACTTCGCTCATCGCCCGGCTCTGGTGAATGACCCGGTCGAAGGCGAAGAACCCTTCGCGCAACTGGCTCCTGAGTCGCACGTTTTCGGCTTCCAAGCTCTTTCGATTGAGCAGGCGCTCGACGCGCACCAGCATCTCGTCGTTTTCGAAGGGCTTGATAATGTAGTCGTGTGCTCCCTCGCGTAGAGCCGATACGGCAGTCTTGGTGGATGCGTAGGCTGTCATGAGAATCACATCACTGGCGACGCCTCGGCTCTTCAGTTCTCGCAGAAGATCCAAACCATCAAGCCCGGGCATGCGGATGTCGCTGATGACCAGGTCAGGGGACGCCTGTTCTGCAAGAAGCAAAGCTTGCGCACCGTCGTTCGCCTCAAGCACCGTATGGCCCTCCAGTTCGAGGAGGCTTTTCAAGACGACCCGAACTCGTCGTTCGTCGTCCGCGACGAGGATTTTCGCCATTGCAGCGCCGGCCTTTCGTGGCTATCGCAGGGGCAGATAGAGGATGAACAGGGTACCGCGCTCACGCGGAGACTCCAGGACCAGGTCGCCGTTGTGGTCGCGCGCGATCTTGCGGGCTATGGTGAGCCCCAAACCGGATCCGCCGGATCCGCGGGTAGTAAAGAATGGCTCGAAGACGTGGGGAGCGACCGCGGGGTCAATGCCGGGACCATTGTCAAGCACTGCCAGACGAAGAGCAGAGCGGCCCCTCCAGTTCAAGGAATCTGCCCTGATTGCGATTGAGCGGTCTTCCGCCGAGGAGTTCTCGAGACTGATCAGCGCATTCATGACCAAGTTCAAAAGAACCTGCTCAATGCGGTCGGGGTCAATAAATCCACGGGGAATCGTATCAAATCCGGAAATCTCGCAGGAGATGCCCGCCGCAATCAGACGAGGCTCCAGCCCTGCAACAACCCGGCGAATGATCGGCTCCAAATCCACCTCTTCACGCAGCAGAGAGGCGGGACGAGCCAAGAGGAGGAATTCGGATATCAAGCGGTCGATGCGCGCAACTTCGGTGGGGATGAACTCGAAAAGCTCGTCAGCCGAATCGGCTTCGGCATAGCGGCGCCGAATGACGTCGGCCGACCCCTTGATGATCTCCAGAGGGTTGCGGATCTCATGCGCGATGGCGGGCGCCAGGCGTCCAACGAGAGCCAATTCCTCTGTTTCGCTCAGAGCATCTTGGGCTTTTATCAGAGCGGATACTGAATTCCCCAGTACACCGATTATTATGACCAGACCGAAGATGGAGAGAAGGCCGAAGCCAATGAGTAGGTTCTCCTGGGTGTGGAGAGTGGCGAGGTAGGAGGCCGCCGCCTCTGCTCCCAATACTCCAGCAACGACTGGGTCGCCATTTGCGTCGATGCCCCAAAGGGGGACCGTGGCGACGCGAAAAGGCTCATTGTCGATTCGATGAGGCGGTCCAACCGCATCATGGCCCTGCAGGGCATCCAGGCACAGGAGAGTATCCTGGCCCAGGTAAGCGAAGTGGGCGCCCGCGGGGAGATCGGATCGCGTGTCGAAAAGTATCTGGTGGTCGGTGTCGATCAAGAACAGTGCGCCGAGAGCGTTAATCTCCCGGAGGTTTCGCAGGTCATGCTGGACCTTCCAAGCCTGTGGCGCTTGGTTGGTCTGGAGTGCCTGGAGGGATTCCGGATCCAGGCTGTAGGCAACGGTGTGCGTGACAGCCAGGAGTTTCTCACTGTGCAATGCCTGGAAAGCCTCTTTGGTTTGCAGGTAGTGCCACCACGCCCCCGCATTGACAATGAAGAGGAAAACGCTGGCAATCCAGAACGCCACGAAGACTTGTTGCTTGCGGCGCGCAAGCTGTTGGCGCGCATCCATTGGCGCCGAGTCAGG
>JALXCG010000589.1 GCA_026991065.1 Gemmatimonadota bacterium
CGACTACCAACCGGCGGTCCGGCAGAGCCCGCCAGAGGCGACGGGCGCCCCAAGCAGGCAACGACGAACGCGGGTGAGCGGAGGCACAGCATCATGAGGAGAGCGCTGCAGAATCTGCGACCGGCGATGGTCATGGCGTTGGGAGCCGCGCTGGCGGCAAGCGGGGCCGCGGCCCAAGAATGGGCCTGCGTGCAGCATGACGCACAACACAGCGGCCGCAGCGAAAGCGTGGTGACCGACACGGCACCGCTGGTGGCGTGGGAGGTAGAGTTGGGCGGCTCAATCTTCGGTTCGCCAGTGATCGGGCCCGCGGGGGCGATTGCTGTGACCACCGGAAATGCCGGCAGACTGGAGGTAGTCACCGCGACCGGGCAGTCGCTGTGGAGTTTCGGCTGCCACGACGCGACATTCGCTGCACCAGCGTTTCAGGCGGATGGTTCGCTCTTCGTGGCGGATCGCGCCGGCTATATCTACCGGATCGACAGCGGCGGCAATCTGCTATGGGAGTACCGCAACACTGCGGCGGACCCGCGGGCCGAACGGCGCTTCGTGGCCGCTCTCACGCCGGCTCCCGACGGGGGGGTATATGCGGCAGACTGGCTTCACTCTCTGAGTTGGGTCCGACAGGGGGCGGCGCAGTTCACACCGGTGAACCAGGTCTTCGGTGTGTGGATCAAAGACTATTTGAGCGTGCCGGTGTGCGCGGATGGAGCGGGAGAACGGCTCTTCTATCCGCTTCGGGCAACCCACTATGAGCGCTTTCAGGTGATCTGTCTCGATGCGCAGGATGGTTCCGATCTCTGGTTCTTCCAGGACCTGCCTCCGATCACGGGCCCAGGCTACGCAACACTGCAGTGTGGCGGCATGGCACTCGACGAAGTGACCGAGCGCCTGTATGTGGCGGCTTCCTATCACGACTGGAGCGGGTCCTTCCTCTACTGTCTCGACGCGGCGGATGGAGCCGCCCTTTGGCCGGAGCCGCTCGACCTGGGCAGCGGTTCCTACGCGACCCCCGCTTTGAGTCCGGCGGGGGACGCGGTATACCTGCCATTGCTGAACGGCAGCTTGCAGGCGGTTTCCACGACTTCAGGGCAACCGCTGTGGAGCTACGACAGCGGTGCCGAGATGATCGTCGGGTCGGCGGTTGTGGATGGCGCGGGCAAAATCATCTTCGGCGACATGAGCGGGGCGCTCCACTGCTTGGATGCACAGGGAAACCTCCTCTGGCGCGATTCCGGCGACGGAACGACCATCGCCGCGGCACCGGCAATTGCGGCCAACGGCGACCTGCTTTGCGGCACCACATCAGGAAAGCTGAAGCGGCTGGGTGCGGGCTGGAAGTATCGCTGCCCGACAAGGCGCCGGCCCCAAATAAGCAGGAATGGTGGAGGCAAGGGCCCTGCGATCCAATAGCCGAAAGGGCCGCCAGCAACTACACCGATGAAATCAGCGCTCTTCGATCTCGTGAATCGTTGCCAACACCGGAACACCTATCGTCTGCCGAATGTCACGGGCATTGCGAACCTCGTCGGAGAGTAATGCGAGTAGTGTAACGACACCCAGGGCCAGGGCAATGCCCGCCACGATCGAAACGAGAATCGGCAACAGGCGCGGGATCGCGGGCTTGCCCGGACGTTCAGGCTCCTTGATGATCTTGACGTTGACCTGGCTCTTGTCCGCCATCCCGGCCAGGTTGGCGCTCTCTCGCCAGTCCAGATAGGAGCGATGAATAGCGGAAACGGCGGCGAGTTCCGCTTCCAGCGCCGTGAATCGCTCCGCCCAGCCGCTCATCGCAAAACACTCTTCTGTTTTCCGGGCAACAACCGCCTTGACTTCGGCGGCTTTGTCGGACAAACGCGCGAGTTCAACCTCCAGTTCGTTGCGACTATTCAGGAGCGCATCGAACTGAGGATCGGGACCGATGACTTCGTAGCGGTGGACCAAGGGCGGGGTCTTACTGAGCAGGTCTTTGACTCCTTGCAGTTCAGCCTCAACCTGCTGATAGGGCCGCGAATCCTCACGGTAGGGTGATCGCGCCTGCTCAACCGCAATCGTCGTTTTCTCCACGGTTGCGGCGTTATAGTCCGGGTTGCGTGCCCTCTCGGCCTGGATCATCGCGGTGGCGGGAGTCTTGTCGAGCAGTCGGTTCAAGCGCTCCAGACCATGTTGCGCGGCGTGCCGCTCCAACTCCAGGTCGACACTTCGATCGCGCAGGTCCGCCAAGTAGGTCACCGCTTGATCCACCTCAATCTGTGGGCGGACCATTCCCGACTCCCGCTGCAAGGCAAGCAACTCCGCCTGCAGTTCCTCCATGCGCGCGCGAGTCTCCCTGGCGCGCTCGTCGAAGTGGGACTTCAGCCCGGGGCGCTCGGAGGATTCGATGCGAAAACGCGTGTAGGTCTCCAGAAGAGCTTGCAACGCATGTTGGGCAACATCAGGAGAATCATGCTCGACCTCGACGACCAGGGTGTTCGCGTCCACATGGTCCGTCACGGTTATTCTCTTGGCAAGTTGGTGGACGCGCTCAGCCAGGGGATTGTCGCTTGCATCGATCAATCCAACCCCGCGCAACACACTGGAGATGGCCTTCGCGACCACCGCAAGCGGATTGCTCTTCGTCGGCCCAACACTGAGTTGGGAATGCTCAGCCAGCGTTCGCTCCACCAATCCTTCAGAGGTGAGGATCTCTGCCTCGGTGGCAATCATCTCGCCTCTCTGCAAGGCAGTGATGGGTCGATCGGCATCGGTGTCCACGACGTCAGGCTCGTTGCGAGCGATGACCAATTGCGCGGTCGAGACATAGTTTCTCGGCGCCAAGTAGGTCACCAGCGTGGTCAAGGCAACAACCGCCAGGACAATACCGAAAATCAACCGCTTCCGATCGGTGTAGATGCGGAGGATCTCTATCGGGTCGAGCAACGTGCCGGTCTCGTCGTCAATGGCGGGCACAACAACCGGCTGCTTCTCTATCGATTCTGAACAATCCACGATGGCAAACTCTCCTTGATGCGGTTGAGCACAGCGCCTTGAACGGTCCCGCCGCTCCCCTCGATGAGGGCCGCGGCCCGTGCCAGCTGCCGGCGTGAATCGGCGCGGTGGCGAACAACCAGGAGCGCCCCATGAGCGGCAGCACTTAACAATGCCGTCATTCGCTGCCGCAGCACCGGAGCAGCGTCCAGGAGAACCAAGCGATATTCCGCTTCCAGGGCGCGCAGCAGTCCCGGCAGATCTGTTCCCGCCAACGGGAGCGCGGCTCCTCCAAGCGGAATCTCGTGCAGATGCGCAAGCGCTGTCTGTTGCGCAACATCATTGATTGTGGCACGACCATCCAGGAGTTGACAGACTCCCAGCGAGCCGACTGAGGTGGTGGAATTCTCGGTTTGCCGTGTAACCGTCACGACGACAGTGGACAGATGATGCACGCTGGCGGCAATCCACCCGAGCCCTCGGACAACGCTGGTAGTACCGGAAGCGCTGCTTACACCGCAGACCACCAGGCTGCGCGATGTCCCGCCAAGTTTGTGCAACCCAAGCTGCAAGAAAAGCGACTCCAGCTCATCCTTCGCAGGTTCTGACGACACCAAGAGAGGGGTCTCAGCAACTGAATCCGGGCTTGATGGCTCGCTCACGGTGCCTTGATTCACGCTTCTCCTTCTTGATCCGGTAGAGTGGTCTGTTTGAGCAAAGTCCAGTGTCGGCGTCCCGCCAAGTAGTGGGGCAGGAGAGAACCTTCATGGGATTGCCGATCGATTGTACACGATTCTTCGTGAATGGACAGCGCAGCTCCTTGTGAAACGGCAAATGACTTTTCCGCGCGTACCCACATCCACCGCGAGTGTAGACTTACGAGTTGATCGTTGCCGGTCGGTCACGGTGGCGGCGTCAACAGCGATGGCATCCTTCCAATGAGGAGCAGAGAAAGCGGTGAAAGTCGGCAAAACTGGCGCGATGGATGGGGCGGATGGCCTGGTTCCAACAGCCCTGGCCGCGACGGCGACGAGATCGGATCTCGTGGCACGGGTTGCTCCTGTCCTTGCCATCTCGGCGTTGGGCGCCCTGATCCTGGCTCTTGTGATTGCCATTCAACTCGATCCGCTCTACGGCCTGGTGATTGGGTGCGTGGCGCTCGCGCCGATCGGGGTGGTACTGGCAAGGCGCTTCCCATGGGAAACGGTCGGCCTCTGGCTCGTACTCGCGCCCTGGCTCTTCCGGTCAACCGAGATCGAACTCGGCGCGGGGATCCCCAATCTGACTTTTGAACGCTTCGGCGTTTACGTCATGGCGCTCGTACTGGTACTCCTGTTGATGACAAGAAGGCGGAGATGGCTTCCCCTCACAGCCTTCGACCGGGCTTTTCTGCTCTTCATCGGGGCCATGCTGGTCTCCGGACTGGTGATGGGCCACACACCGCCGCAAACTCTGCGCGAGATTGTCAGCGAGAATCTGTTCCCGTTTGTTGCCTATTTCTCCACGAAGCACTTGGTTTCCCGGCCACGTGAAGTCCGTACCCTCGCGTTCTTTCTTCTCCTTGCCGCCACCCTCCTCGCCGGCCACGCGTTTCTCGACCAGGTGATGGGGATGAAACTGGGCAAAGTGGACCGCAGCACCATCACTACCCACGCACAGATCCAAGCATTGGGCGGTTACCACAACTCGCAATGGAA
>JALXCG010000590.1 GCA_026991065.1 Gemmatimonadota bacterium
TTTTGGTTTGGTCGGATTTGGAATCGGATTCTTGCTGTCGCGGCGGAGATTGGAGCAGTCGGCGTGAATCTGCACTCGACGGCGGCGCCGGTCACCACGCAGGAGGGCACTGCCGGTCGGTTCACCGATGGCGGCGCGGCCCCGAGGGGGCGTGGCCGGGGGCGGGTGAATCTCGGGGCAGTTGCGCACTTGGCTTGGTTGGAGGTGAAGCTGCTGGGCAAGAGTCGCAGCACCGTGATCTGGTTCGCGCTGGTGCCGCTGCTTTTCACGCTGGTTTTCAGCACCACCTATCCGCAGCACTCGGCGGCTCCGGTGCAGTTGGCTTTGACGCTGGCGGATCAGGCGTCAGACCCCGCTTCGGCGGCTTTGGCGCGGGTATTGGAGGGAGAGGAGCGCCTGGCGCTGCAGGTTGTGGCGGGAGCGGCGGAGGATGGTGTGGGGCGACTGCGCACTCTGTGGGTTCCTCCCGGTTTCGCCGATAGTCTGAGCGCGGGGGTGCCGGTGGCACTGGATCTGGAGATCGCGGAGAGTGCCGATGAATCTGCCAATGCCGCAGCGATGGCGGCGCTGACCAAGAGTTGCGTGCGCTTCCTGGGGAGCCTGATCCAGGCTGAGGATGCCGGCGCCGCGGTGCCGAGGGCGAGTGCTCCGGAGAGCAGTCGAGTGGCGTTCGACCAGGCTTTTGCAGCGGCGCTTGCCCGCCCCGACCGGGTGCGAATGGAGGTGCGCGCGCCTGAATCCTGGCGGCCGCTGCCGAGTGGGTTTTCTGCCTCGGCACCGGCGATGCTGGTGATGTTCCTTCTCCTCAATGTGACGGCGCATGCCGGAGCGCAACTGGCGGCGGATCGCCAACGCAACCGGCTCACGCGCTTGGCTACTCACGCGCTACGTCCCGTCGAGCTTCTGGCCGGGCGGGTCATGGGGGCGGTAGCGGTCGGCATGGTGCAGGTGGTGATCCTGGTGGGAGTGGGGATCCTTCTGTTTCACGTCGACTATGGTGCGAGCCTCATCGGGGTCGCGGTGATCTCGCTGGCGCTGGCCGCGTTTGCCGCCGGGCTGGGGCTCCTGGCCGGCTCCTGGCTGCGGACCGACGGTCAGGTTACCGGCGCCACGGTTCTGGTCGTAAATGCAATGGCAGCCCTGAGCGGTTGCTGGTGGCCAACCGAAGTGATGCCGCAATGGCTACAGAAGGCGGCCCTGCTGCTCCCCAGTCGCTGGGCACTGGATTCACTCCTGGCCATGACCGCTTTTGGTGATGGCGTGGGTGCTGCGTGGCCGGCCGTGGGGGTGATTGGACTGGCCGCCGTGCTAAGCCTTACCCTGGGTGCGCGCCGGGTCTTTCAGCAGAGTTGAGGTCGCCGACTGCCCGGCCGCATGGGTGGCGTGATCCGGTTCGCATTCCCAACAGGCCTGATTGAGTCCTGAACAGTCGCCGGGGGAAGGTCGCTGGAGAAAGGGTGTCAGTATCAGAGACGACAGCGTAAGTCGTTGAGTGATAGCCGTGCGGTATGAATGGGGCGACATCGGATCGGTGGCACGAAATCTGCAACCAGCCTTGCTCCGAGCGGCCCGAAGTGCGGGTCACAACATTGCAGCGAGGGTGGTCACAGATGCATATACGATACAGCAGTCGAATTGCGCTGGCGGTTGTTGCCACTGCCAGCATGGCCAGCGGGCGGGCGCTGGATCAGTACCTGGGGTTCGTCGACCTGCACGATGAGAGTCGCGTGACCGGTCAATTCACACTGGGTCAGGACGACAACGGTCGCTTCTGGCTGTGGACCCCGGAAGGCAACGCGTTCTTTGGTTTGGGGGCCAACAAGGTGAGCGCCGGGTGGATATCAAAATTCAATCCCGATAGTTGGACCAATAACTATCACCAGGATCGCTGGGCTTGGGGAGAGGCACAGAGGGAGCGCTTGCTCTCCTGGTCTTTCAATAGCATCGCTTACAAGTCTACTTTCAGTGGTACCGAGGATGAGTGGGTCTACGGCGATCCACGCCTCTACCGTCATATGCAGATGCCCTATGTCATTAATGTCTTCTTCGTTGCCCACGACGATATCGCCTACAAGATCACGCCGGAGGAAGAATACCTGCGCCAGCGCTATCCCGACGTGTGGAGCGAAGAGTGGATCGAAGAGGCGGATCTGCGCGCGGAACGGGTCGTAACCCGCGTCCATACCGATCCATTCCTGATCGGCTACGACCTGGGCAATGAACCACTCACATCCTACGATTACAGCCATTCGGCGATCTGGGCCGATTATATCATCGCCCTGGACGGCTCCACTCCCGGCAAGGCTCAGTGGGTGGGAATGATGTCCGAGACCTATTCGACGCCCGAGGATTTCAATGCGGTTTATGCAGATTCCTTGGGCTGGGAGATCGACTCCTTCGAGGATCTCTATGATGTCTACGAACTGCGAATGGTCAGCGGGGATGCGCGTGAATTCACGCGTCGGATCTTGACGCAGTATGCTTCGATTACAAGTTCCAAGATACGGAAGTACGACGCCGACCACCTGATTCTCGGCACCCGGATGATGATGACCAAGGGCAACTTGAACCGTGCCGCCCTGGACGCGTTCGCACCCTATGTCGATGCTTTTTCCTTCAATAGCTACGCTCAGGATCCGGATATCTTTGGCCTTATCTACGAAGCCTACGGCAAACCGATTCTGATCTCCGAAACCTCGTATCTTTCCGACGACACCGGGTATGACAATGCGCCCTATCCGCGGGTACCGGATCAGGTGCAACGCGGAATGGCCTACCGCCAAGCAGTTACCGCTCTCGCCAGGCTGCCCTATGTCGTGGGAGTGTGGTGGCACGCGTATTACGACCACGGTGGTGATGAGGAGTGGCGCAACTGGGGCCTGATCGACACCCTCATCGATGTGCCCTACTACGACTTCCTCGACTTCGTCAGTTCCACCAACGAAAACATCTTCGATATCCACAGCGGTACCGCCTCCGAGTTCTGGTGGCGGACCGGCTTGCAGAGCGCCGATCCCGACGAAGGCGGGTGATCCGTTTGCTCGCTGCAACTCATCGGCTCCCGGTGCCGTGACCGCGCTGCTCCGCGGTCGGGCGCCGGGAGTCTTGGTTTGCGTGAAAAGTCCGGGCAGACTATCGGTGGCAGCAAAAGGACTGATGGTGAGAAAGATCGATTGCGGGTAGAATCGCTGAACCGGCCATGATGGCCGGTTTCTCTTTCTTTCCTGGAGTTCGCCTGTCCATGCGCCGCTGCTTTGTACCGATCCTGACTGGTGTTGCCGCTTTTGCCTCTGCTTCTTTCTCCCCCGCCGCCGCCGCCACGGCCTGGCCACCACAGGAACCACCACGGGAGGAGTGGCACAACATGCTGATGAATGGGCAGAAGGTCGGCTACATGCATGTGCTGATCGAAGCGGAGGGGAAGGATGAATTGGCGGTATCGCTGATTTCCAGGATTCGCGTGCAGCGGGCCGGGCAGGCGGTCGAGCTGGCCAGCACTGTGCGA
Organism: Gemmatimonadota bacterium; assembly: GCA_026991065.1. Classification (GTDB taxonomy): domain Bacteria; genus JALXCG01. The sequence goes on from JALXCG010000590.1 coordinate 3,506, forward strand.
ATGGTAGAAGGGCGCGACGGGACGCCGCGGAGCGCGTTCTACACAGAGTCGATGGCGAAGAACAGGATGCGCACCGAGGCGCATGTGGAGGGCGATTCGCTGATCTTGATTTCCACGGGGCTGAACGCCAGCGACCGCCGGGCGCTCTACGTGGGCGCAACACCGCTGGTGTTCCCGTGGCGTGCCGACCGCATGCTGGCCAACGCCTACGCCAACAATGACACTTTGCTCACCTACCGCACATTCATTCCCGAAATGGGAACGCTCGACGATTTCCGTGTGCGCCTCCTGGGTGAAGAGGATCTGCTGCTAAATGGCAAGCACTATCGCGCCCTTCATACCGACACGCGCATGAGCAGCCAACCCGATTCACCCAACGAGGAGTGGCGCGATGTGAAGACCGGGCGACTCCTGAAGTCCAGTGTCAACATTATGGGGATGGAGCAGGAAACCGAAGCGACAACCCCTGGAGACGCGCAAACACCGCCACTCGCCTACACCTTCGACGTGATCTTCCAGACCCTGGTCAAGATGAAGCGACGCATTCCCCGTCCCCGCTTGGTGGATGAGTTGACGCTGCGGGTGGTGCCAAGAACCGGTGCGACAGTTCCGGCCGAGCGGCTTGACTGGCAACCGCAGCAGACCCTGGGGCCAAGCGAGCAGGGGGCGCGTCTGCTACGGATTCAGCGCCCGCGGCCGTCCGCTTCCAGCTATTCACTCCCCTATCGCGGAGGCGACTGGAAAGAGGAGTTGGGATCCTCTCTGCTGATTCAGGCGGACGCGCCGGAGATGATCGCGGCTGCGCGCCAGGTGATCGGTTCGGAACGGGACCCGCTGGTGGCCGCAAAAAAACTGAACCAGTGGGTCTTTCATCTGATCAGCAAGAAGAGTTTTGGGGTGGGCTTTGCGTCGGCGCTGGAGACCTTGCGGCGCAAGGAGGGAGACTGCACCGAACATGCCCTGCTGCTGACCGCGTTGGCACGGGCCGGGGGGATTCCGGCGCGTGTGGTGAGTGGGCTGATCTATGCGCGGGGGGCATTCGGCTATCACATGTGGACCGAGATCTTCAACGGGGAGTGGGTGCCGCTGGATCCCGCCTTTGGGCTGGATTCGATCGACGCGACCCACATAAAGATCGCATCACAGGCCCT
>JALXCG010000591.1 GCA_026991065.1 Gemmatimonadota bacterium
ACAGATCGTTGGGACCTTCCGGCACCATGGCCCGCAGCAGGCGGAAGGCCTGTACCCCCATGTCTTGGGCTTCATCGACGATGATGGAGGTATGGGGCAGACCGGCGGGATCACCGGCGATCAATGGGGCGGCATCGGCCTAGGCGTCCTCCACCTCCCGCAGGCCGTTGGCGGTGAGCAGATTCCGGTACTCCGCGAACACCGGCCAGATGGCGATCCGGTCCCTGCGGCTCAGGCGTGTCCCGCGACCGGCGCGGGAGGCCTGTTTGTACGCCTCCAGCGTCTCGATATTCTGCGGCTGCACCACCCGCTCCCATTCCTCGCGGTAGAAGGCATCGGGTAGCCCGAGCTCCCCCGGCGCGAGATCCAGTGCCTGTTTCCAACAGGCATTGTCTGCTTGGTATTCGATGCGAAAATCGTAATTCTTCCTGCGCAGATAATTCGACACCCACTGATCCAGGTTCACTACTTCCACGCGCCGCATGAGTTCCGGCGAGCAGATCGAGCGCAGGTTCTCTTGGATGTCGATGGCCAGATTGTGGGTGAAGGTGGTGAACAAGATCCTCGCCTGCGGATCGTTCTCCAGCAGCCATCGGGCACGGTGCATGGCCACCACCGTCTTGCCGGTGCCCGCGCCACCCAGTACGCGCACCGGGCCGTTCTTGGTTCCGGTCGCCAGTTTGCGCTGTGAGGGGTGAAGAAAGACCCGCCATTGATCGAGGGGCGCATTGAGCATCCGCTGCAGCTCCACCTCGTCCTCGGCCACGTAGAAACGGCTCTGGGTGCTCAGCCGCTGCAAGGCGGCGGAAAAGTCGTTGACATCGACTGCCGCGACCTGCTCCCGCTCATTGATGATCTCCTCATAGGGCGTGCCCGCCATGTAGAGGAACAGGCCTTCATAGGCCTCCTGCGGCAGGCGATCCTCGATCGCATCCAGCTCCAGCTCGTCATGAACCCCGCGCACCAGGGAGAGCTGTTCCTCGGGCACCCCAAGGCGCATCAACTCCCGGTCCCTGAGTCCATCGAAGGCCCCGGGGCGCCCGGCCGTTTCAGGCGCCTTCCCGTTCGCCTCCACGGGCTCCGTATCCGGCACGAAAACCTGCAAGGTGCCGGTCTCCGCGTGAATACCCACCTTGTGCCGCCGGGCCCAGGCATAGGCGTCGTCATGTTTGTCGATCCACAACAGGATATAGACATCGCCTTTCTCCGGAACCAGAACGATGCCCCGGTAAGCCTGGTCGATGCGCACCGAGCGCATGCGCTTGTCGCGGGCATCCCGGATCTTTTCGTAGTGGATTCCGGAACGGGTGGGATCCGCCTGAAACTGCGTAACGAATTTGGCCACCTTGGGCTGCACCCCCTGTGGCATCCCGGCCATGCACGAGAGCACATCCGCCGACAGGGCCACCTTGGGCTTGATCTGGTTCATGGTTGACCTTTCTCCTTCCATCGCAGAGGGTGCCGTTCGATCCACTCCCCATCGTCATCGAGCCGGACGACATCCCAGCCTCGTTGCCCGAACGCCTCACGCTGCTCCCACTGCGCACCATAGAGCCCCACGATTCGGAACTCCGCCCACAGCAGTTCCGCCTCCAGCACCACCTCCTCCTCATCCTCTAATTCCACACCCACCTCGGGAACGGGCAAGCCCATGGCGGCCCACTGGATCAGCGCGGGATGGAGCGCGGCCACCGCCTCGTCGATCCAGGACGGAACCTGGCTGCCCTCATCGGATACCCGCCCAATCGCTCCATAAGCGCCGGTTTCCAGGCCCCGGGCCGTGGTCATGGACCCATGGGGCAGGAACTGCAACAGATTGTACGTCTTCAAGAAGAGTTGCCAGTTGGATTTGAATGCTTCGTCGTCAGGCGCGCGGTCATCCAGCCACAGATTGCATACCAGCCCCTTCGGGTCCGGTCCTCCCTGCAGGGCATCCAGCCCGAGGACGCACCGCAACGCCACCAAAGGACATTCTCCATCCTCCACCTGAGCACAGGCCACCTCCCCCAGCGCCTCCAGCCACTCCGCCAGGACTGCCGGACCGTGCTCCCGCAACCATCGATCCACCCGCGCCACAAAACCCGGGTCGCGCATCCGTTCCTGATTGAACCAGCCCAGACTGCGGATGAAGACCAGCGCCTGCCACCGGGTCTCTTCCGGATCGGCAAGGTAGGCCAGCACTTGCTCCAGCGGCTGCATCGAGAAGAGACGCCGGCAGAAGGCCGAATCCACCCGGAGGCTTTGGCAAAGCCGATCCTGAAGGGCCCGCATCTCGCCATGGAGACCGCGGGTGAACAGTCCACCGTCCCCGGTTCCCGGACGATCCTCGATGAACTGCGCCACATCGTCCCAGGTCAGCGACCAGACCAGATACCGGCCGCTCTGCACCAGCGCCAGACGCTTGGCGCTGTCATCATGCACCCTGTCATTGTGGAAGCGAAAGCCGTCCAGGAACACGGCAACCGGCCTGAACGAAGCGCCCTGCTCAATGGAGGCGGAACGGATCAGGAAATCGGGACGGGAAACCAGCGATACCCCTTGGTCAGGACCGGTCAGGGCCTGGGGCTCCAAGTAGTAACAGCGCTCCCCAACCTTCAGGAAATACCCCGGCTTGCCATCGACCACCTGCTGGCGGATTCCGATGTCCGGCCGTTTGCGCGCCATCTGCCGCAGCGCAATGATGAAAAACCGTTCCAATTCCCCGCCCAGCAGCGGATTGACCGCTACCCTCGACAGGGTATCGACCGGTTTCAGGCGTTCCGCCCGATCGAGAATCTGTCCGAACACTTCGGCGGCCGTGTCCCGCGAGGTGGTTTCCATGCCGTAACTGTTGCGGTAGGCATAGAGGCACCGGTAACAGCCATCCCGCTCCGGATCCCGGTTGCAGGGGCAGGAACGCAGCCGCTCGAGCGAGCGCCGCAACACATCGAGCAACGCCGCCGGCGATTCGAGCAGATCCTGGAGGTAACCTGTACCACCGGGCACCGAGTCATACAACACCAGGTAATGACGCCTTCCCCCGGTCTCCTGATCGGGCTCGCTGTAGGTCGTCACCCGCAGGTGGTCCACCCGGCCACCGAACTTCAGCTTGAGCCCCAATTGCAGGCCCGCCACGAAGGAATTGAGCGCGCGGTCCTCGTGTGGACCGAGGGCGAAAGGCAACAGAATACGCACCGCCTCCGAGCGGAACTCGCGGTACAGGTAAGTGCAGTCGATGAAATGGGCCTCGTCGGCGGGATCCTCCCTGCGCGCGGGGCAATCGAAGGCATGTTGCTGCCGGTCCCTGCGACGGCTGCGCACGCTCCCGCAGTGGCGGCACAGCGAGAAGCCCTGTCGCGCAAAGGTTTCACCATCGATGGACTTCTCCGGCCCCGGGCCGAATTCACCGAAGTTCACCTCGCGGAAGGTCACGTCCCGGATGAACTCGAAACCGAACGGCAGTTCCGCATCCTCGATGGCATAGGCCTTCTCGACCCCCGATGGCGGAACGTCCACCAGCATCTGCCGGTTGTAGAATTGGTTGTCCCGCTCATCGCTGTCGTCGTCGATGCGGCTCTCACGGTCGGAGCTGTTGGCCATCACCTGGCGCAGGCGCACCATGGTGCCCACCTGCCCCACGTCGGCCCAGAGCCGATTCCCACAGCGCGGGCAGGCGGGTTCCGGCGGCTGGCCGCCATGTTCCATCCGGGTAAAACTGCATTCCGGACAGAATCGCCACTGCTCCAGCTGGGAGAGCTTCAGATCCACCCGCGAGATGGTGACCTTGCGTCCCCCCGCATAGAAACGGTTGTTGGGCACCAGTTCGCTGATCCCCATGGCGCCCGGACGCTGGTACTCGAACACCAGGTTCTCGTACGCCTTGCCATCGCCATCCTCCGTTTTTCTTTGCCTGCGCCGGTAGATCACCGACCTGAGCGTCACCCCTTCTTCCGGGAAGGCGTAGTTGGGCAGTACCCCCTCATCGGTCAGGAAATTGAGCGCCGGGCGGGCGTTGAGCCGCCTCAGCATCGCCTGCAATGCCGCCCGTTCCCGCGCTGCCTCCTCGATCTCGGCCTCCACGGCCTCGTCCCGCGGGCCTTTTTCCAACGCCTTGATGTGACGCTTCAGTTGATCGATCTGCTTGCGGAAATGGCGGCGTTCTTCCACCAACCCGGAAAGGCGCTTGACCAGGCGCACGGCCAGACCCTCCACCTCTCCCTGCCCTTGGATGAAATCCTTCAGGTAACCCCGGGTGCGCTCCGACAACTCGTCACCGAACATCGCGACGAATCCATCGAACAAGGCCAGTGCCCTTTCCTCGACGAACCCGACGAAGTCGTAAGGAAAGTGTCCCGTTTCCCCGCTTTCCACGTGATCCAACACCCGCTTGAGCGTGCGGGGAATGGCCTCTTCGGATACGCCACCCTCCACCCACCGGTCCAGGCAATAGGCCGTCAGTTGCCGGGCGATCACCGCTGAGGCATTGAGGAACACCCCCGGCGGCTCGACCCGCCCGGCCATCATCTGCATGGGATCGGCCCAGAAGTACAGGTCATGGGGCGCGCCCGCCGCCAGGGTCAGGCTGAAGGCATTGCCGTCCCGCCGCCCGGCGCGACCGACCCGTTGCAGATAATTGGCCTGGCTGGGCGGCACCGAGCACAGCAGCAGGGTGGAG
>JALXCG010000592.1 GCA_026991065.1 Gemmatimonadota bacterium
GGCCAGTCGCGCGGCGGCACCGAGAATGAGAACCGCTCCGGCGGCGTGGCGGAAACGGGTGCCATGCGGCAGGAGCGCCATCAGCAGCAGACCGAGCGCCCAGGTGGCACCAAAGACGAGGAGAAAAAGGCCGGCGGGGATAACAAGCCGCGGTGTGCCCACCAGGGGCAATGCCGGCATTCGAAGAATCGCCTCCGCAGCGGTCGCCGGCAGTTGAGCGCCGAGCGCCAGGAGCAGAAGTTCCAGCAGTGCAATGGCGATGAAAGGCGCCCAGGCGATCAGAACCCGCTTGCGTTGCATCAACGGATCCTCAGACTTGACGAATCGGCAACGAGACGCTTGTCCCGGTGCGGGCGGCGTTGATCTTCTGCATCACCGCCAAGAGGCCGACCGAAAGAAAGCCAAGGGCGTAGATGGCCAAAAATGGTCCCACGAAGAAACGCCCCTGCTGCCAGTAGGCCGTGAGAGAAAAGGAGCAATAGATCCCCAGCCCCAATTCGGGCAATGCACCCCAGGGAACACGCGCGCGATATTGCACCGCTTCCCGTTCGCCCCGTTTCGGCGTACGCACAAATTCGCTCGGGCGACCCAGCAGTGCTTCAACAACCGCGCGTGAGTTGTAGGCCGCAAGCCCAACCCCGAGAAGGACCAACACCGGCAGGTATAGCAGGCGGTTGCGCCAATCGGCGTGGGCTGCGCGCTGGCTCGTCCAGTAGAGCGTTGACGGCGCCGCCATGGATAGCAGGAAAAGCGGCACCAGAATCCAGTAGAGGAGGGGCGCCGCAAGGGGGGTGAAGGTGAGCAGAACCGGCAGCGCGAGCAGAGCCAGCGTGAGCATCAAGGGGTGGACCAAGTAGTGGGTGAGATGAAAAAAAGCCTCCACCTTGAGCAGCAGCGGCAAACGCGCCCGGAGCACGCGCGGCAAGATCTTGCGAGCGGTCTGGATCGACCCTTTGGCCCAGCGGAACTGCTGATTCTTGAGTGCCGCGAGAGTTTCGGGAATCTCCGCCGGCACCACCACATCGGACAGATAGAGCGCTTTCCAGCCGACCAACTGCATCCGGTAGGAGAGATCCATGTCTTCGGTCAGGGTGTCCCATTCCCAGCCACCGGCGGCCTCGATCGCCGCTTTCCGCCAGATGCCGGCGGTGCCGTTGAAATTGAGAAAGAGGCCGTTGCCGGCCCGCGCCGACTGCTCCACCATGAAGTGACCGTCGATGCCGATCGACTGCGCCAGGGTGAGCAGTGAATGACGGTCGTTGAGATGCCCCCAGCGAGCCTGCGCCAGGCCGACCTCGGAGTCGTCCAGGAAGAAGGGCAACAGACGCAGCAGAAAATCGGCCCGGGGGACAAAATCGGCGTCAAAGATGGCGATCAGCTCTCCCCGGGCCCGACTCAGGCCGACCGCCAGTGCACCCGCCTTGTAGCCTTCGCGGGTGGGACGGCGAATCACTTCGATGCAGTGGCCGGCGGCGCGACACTCACGCACAACGCGGTCGATCAGGCCGCGGGTCGCGTCGGTCGAATCATCGAGGATCTGGATCTCATGCCGGTCGGCTGGATAGGTAAGAGCGCAAGCCGCGCGAATCGCCCGTTCCACGACGTTGAATTCATTGTAGACCGGGATCTGCGTGGTGATGACCGGGAGATCGGGAGAGAGGCGCAGATCGCCGTGACGCTGCCGCACCTGGCGCTCTTGCTCGGCGGTTGACCGGCGCTGACGCCGAAAAAGCCACACCATCACATAGCAGTTGAGGCCGTAGACCAAAAGGGCGGCCGCGGCGGCAAAATAGACCAGTGCGATCAACGCTTCGAGTCCGTGAATCATTGTGCCGCCCGCTTGCCGTTGAGATCCCAGTCGTAGGGCAGATGGTCGACTTTCAATTCCGCGCGATGGGCAACGATGAACGCCGCGACTTCAGCGGTCGCATGCGCGGCAACAAAGTCCACCACCGAACCTTGCGGAGTTGACTCGAAGTCGCCGCCGAACCAGTCGAAGATCTTACTCAGGTAGAGCATCGGCCGAGTGCCGAAGATCCCCTTGCGCATCTCAACTTGAACATTGGCGGGTGCCTGGATGAAATCATCGGCCGCCTGCTCCAACTGAGCGTCGATCCGTTCCGAATCATAGGCGTGCGACGCCAGATGAGGGCAGGAGATCGACGCACAGACGATGGCAAAATGGATGCGCGGCTCAGCCAATTCCCGGCGCAGTTTCTTGTGCTCAACATCGTCGAGGCTGAGCGTCTCACCCGCCAGTTTCCACTCCCGGGTTTTCCATGGTTTGTGAATGTCGCGAATGCTGGCAATGTTGGGGAAATGACGCAGAATCAGCCGAATTGTGCAGGCGTTGTAGGCGTTGATGTAGAAGGCCAACCGGGTAGCGCGATCCGTTCCACTCAAATCGGCGTCCGCCAACGTTTGAAGGTAGCTGTCCAGTGCTTTTACATCGACCTGAAAAGCAGCATAGTCGACGACTCCCCGATCAACATGACGCTGCAGCAGCGTCGCAAAAGGGCGATGCAGGTCAGGGGCAACCACGGCCGACGCGGTGCCGTTGAGGGCGAGGCAGAAAAGAAGCAGGAGGGCGACCAAGTGGCTTGGTTTCATCTGTTGAATCCTTTGTGGCGGCAGGAAAGGAGTCTTATTTCAGGCCGGCGCGCCAATCGGAGGCCTTCCAGTTGCCGTGCGTGATGCCAGCGCGATTCTCGACGTCGGGGCCGGGCAACTGGCCGAAAGTCAGCACATCCATGGGGCATGCGGTTACGCAACTTGAGCAACGGACACATTCGACATCGTTCATGGGGATGCCGCGGTTGGCAAAGCCCATGACGTCGATCCCCATGTGACAGGTGCGCGTACAGGCGTTGCAGGAGATGCAGTGCTCCTTCCGGGCAAAGATGCGGTAGCGGCTGAAACGGTTCATCACGTGCATGATCGCTGCCAGCGGGCAAAAAAATCGACACCAGGTGCGTCCGCCCAAGAGGAAGTAGAGTCCCAGGCCCAACACTCCGGCCAGCATCACGTCGACCAGCAGAAGATAGAGTCCCCAAACCGTCGCCGGCAGGAGTGAAGCGACGGTGAACCCCATTTCGTTTGCGGCCATCCAGTGAAGCAGCGTGGCGATCACGGCGAAAAGCAGGACGGCCTGTCCGGCATTCTCCCACCTCTTGGCCCGGGGTCCATGGGGAGCCAGCGCGCGGTACTCGTCGCCAAGGGTCTCCGCCATGCCTCCGCAGCTACAGATCCAGCCGCAGTAGGCGCCCTTCCCGTAGCGGCGCACAAGCCAAAAAAGCAGCGCCAACTGCAGCAGCGGGAAAAGCGTCCAGAAACGGGTGACGCCAAACGAGGTGATAGAGAGCGGCCAGAAGAGGATGAACCAAAAAGAGGTCCATCGCCCTTGCGGAAACACCTCGGCGAGCAGGGTCGGATGCCCGGCGAGCGGATGAGTGAGCAAACGATCGAAGAGATACTCACCTCCGAACTGCTGGAACGGCAATAGATAGAGGAAGAGGATCTGGACCGCGAGCAGTGTTGTGGTCTGCAGTGCGACATAGCGTGTACGGCGCACCCAGATGCGGCGCAGTCCGAACAGCAGCATCGTGGTGCAGTAGAGGAAGGAATAGGCTTGCGTCGGCGGAGCCACCCAGCCGGCGGAGTTGCCGAGGGCGGAATTCAGATAAACGCCGAAGAAGAGCAGACCGGCGAGAATGAGATAGGTGTGTTTCAGGGCCGGCCAGGGGCGCAGGAAGTGGCGCCGAAAATCGGTCAGGGCGAGAAGCAGAGAAGTTCCTCCACTCACGACAAAAACCAGCGAGGCCGCCCAGGCGATGAGAAAAGCCAAAGGCGCCAGCCACAGTTGGTAGTGCTCCAGACCCAAAGAGCGCGCCAGCAGGAAGGGTGTGCGCAGGCCCGCCGCGACACCAGCGAAGAGTCCCGTCGAGGCCGGGCTGGACGTACCCGGGGAAGCGACAATGGCCCACGGTCCCTGGACGTAGTGAACCAAGTGCGCCCCCAGCCCCTCGGCGCCCTGCCAGAGATCAAAGGCCGCGCCCTTTTTGCCAAAGTAGAGCATGGTAAAGAAGCTCAGCATGGCGGTCAGATGCACCTTCTGGTGCCGTTTCGATTCGCCCGCCATGGCGATTCCGCAGCGGCGCAGAAAAGCGGTCGGGGGGTCGCTGCCGAGGAGCAGAAAGACCGCCTCGCAAGCGACAGTCTCGGTTTTCTCCCGGCCGCGGAGCACAACACCGTCCGCCGTGATTCGCTCGACGGTGGTCCGCAACCTCTGTTCAACTGCGCCACTTCCAACGGCCGCCGCAAGCGCTTGCTGATGATCAAGCTTGGGGCGCGTCAGTTGCTCTCCGCGATAGACGTGGGTAACCTTCGCGCCGGCGGAACTCAAAGCCAAAACCGCCTCGATCGCGCTGTCGCCGCCGCCGTTCACCACCACCCGCCGCCCGCGAAACTCGGCAGGATCGTGGAGTCGGTGGTGGGTGTGGGACAGCTCTTCACCCGGAACGCCCAGGTGACGGGGGCGTCCGCTTTTGCCGACCGCAATCACCACCCGGCGGGCGCGGAGTTCACCCGCGCTGTGTTTAACCCTGAGCAGGTCACCCCGGGTGACTACGCTCTCGACGCGCGCACCGGTTGTGA
>JALXCG010000593.1 GCA_026991065.1 Gemmatimonadota bacterium
GCAGCTACCAGGTCTCCACCTCGGTCTACTCCGAAGGAGTGGAGATCGCCACCAACCGCTGGCAGTCGGCGCGGATCGAGCCCTGAGCCCGGGGCGGCATCCGGCGCGTGCTACGTCGCACCCGCCCCGGGGCGGGTAGCACGCTGCCGCCGGCCCTTCGGCCGGAGCGGTGTCACCCTGCGAAACGGGAAGAATCACCTGTCCCGGGGCGGGTGCCGCGGCACAGCCACTGTCGCGATCCGAGCGGTCCCGCGCCGCCGGGATGACGCGGCTGCTCCCGGCGCGGCGGGGACCCAAGTACGTCGGCGCCCTTACGAGGCGTAGTGGGTGCAATCCACGCAGACCGCCGCGCCCTCCTCCCGGCGCGCGTAGTTTTCCGCCACGCTTGCCCCGCAGACGCTGCAGACCACGCGCTCGAAGCAGGGCTTGGGCTTGGGCAGATGGCGCTCGTAGGGCCCCTCGATCTTGACCACTTCTTCCGCGTCGAGGCCGAAAAGGCGCTTGAATCCGGGGTGGGCGACCTGCGCTGGTATATCGGTGGGGCGCACCCCTTTCTTGCGGTAGTCGGTGATGAAGGGGGCGGCAAATGCCCGGTCCAGGATTGCATTGCGAATCCGCACCCGTACCGCCCGCCCGCTCGGCTTGTGGATCAGTTCGAAACTCCACTTGCCTTTGGGCGCTCGCTGCATCACTCCTTTGCCGAAGGTGCAACCGGTGGCGAACTGCACCCCATCCACAAAGCAGCCCGCGGCGTGACCGCGCCCGGCGTGGACGATTGCCACCGTATCCATGTTGCGTTCCCGCTCGATCCCGAGCGCCCGCAGCGCCGCCAGCCCGCCGACGAAACCCATCGGCATGCCGCCGCAAGCGTGGCCATGCAGGGTAAGCGCGGCATAGAGATACTCACGTTCGTCCGCGCTGAGCGCAGCGATTTCGTCGATCAACTCCCGGTTCCTGGTGAACATCACATGCTCCTTGCTTCGATGTTGCAAATATTTCCGGTGAGACTGTCGCGACCTTCCGCGACGCTCCCACGCCTCAAGCCAAAACGATATCTTTCACAATCAGAATGGCCGCCACCAGCAGCAGGACGCCGGCGAAGACCCGTTTGACGCCGCGCGTCTTGAGCCGAGTCGCCATTACCTGCGAGCCCAGTCGGCTGCCAAGAAAAACCGCCACGACGCATGCTCCCCACAACGGCCACTCCGGCGTTGCCGCGGTGCCGAGATGGGAGAGAAAGCTGGAGATCCCCGAAAAGGTGACCGCCAGGGCCGAGGTGGCTGCCGCACTCTTCGCGCTCACTCCCGCCATGTAGAGCAGCGGCACCACAAACGACCCGCCGCCACGCCCGATCAGCCCGGCGAGAAACCCCAGTCCGCCACCGCCGATCAGGCCGAGTGCGGTTCGTCCGCTGCGCTGCAACGGCTCCCGCGGCTGCCAGCCGACCCACATGAGGAGCCCGGCGATGGTGGTAAAGGCGGCGAAAACGAAGATCAAACCCTTGGTCGGTACCAACTCGCTGGCCAGCGCGCCGAAGGGCGCCAGCAGCAACATGGTGCCGCCGAAGAGCAGCCCCAGCCGCCAGTCGATGAGCCCCTTGCGGGCGTAAGTCGTTGCCGCCGTGGCGCTGTTTACTACATTGAGCAGCATACCCAGGGGGATCGCTTCACTTTTGAAGTCGAGGCCCGACCAGAGCAGGAGCGGAATATAGACCTGTGATCCACCCATGCCGAGCATCGAGAAAACGAACGCCACACAGAAAAAGAGCGGCGGAATCAGCCATTGACTCATCGTTTTTCGCCTCCCACCGCCGCCGAACGCAGCTGTGCCGCGCAGCTTTCCCGATCGGCATTTCGCACCGCGCGCCGGTCGGCCGCCACCAGCGGCTCCACCGCGAGCCGCGCAGCCAACCATTCGAGCAGCCCCTGTGTGGCCTCGTCCGCCCGCAGTTCATAGGTTACCCAGCGGCCCTCCTTGTGCCCCTCCACCAGCCCCGCATGGCTCAGTTGCCGCAGATGGGCGGAGATGGTCGAGACCGAGATGTCTAGCACCGCGCAAATCTCGCAGACGCAGAGCGGCCGTTCCCGCAGCATCATCACCATGCGCAGCCGGTTGCTCTCGGCGAGCGCCTTCAGGATCTGGACGGTTGCTTGCATCGGGTTGCGCCTTTCGGGATCCGGTTTCAGAGCGGTTTCTATATTTCGGAGAATATCGAAACATTAGCCAAGAGCAAGCAAGAAGTGTTCGAAACGCCATTTTTTTTCATGAAAGGTCGTTGCCGCATGCGCGGTTCCGGACGCGAGGAGGGGCGCGACCTGGTTCACACGCTGGAGCGACCGGGGTGGGGTGTGGACGCTGAGCGTTGGCAGGGTTACGATTTCGACTACCTTGCCAAGAACACCAATCGATCAGGAGGGATCCATGTTCCGCCGACTTTCTGCCGTCACGTTCGTCTTCGCCGCCGGCGCCCAGGCCGCCACGCTCAATGTCACTGCCGGCCATTTCGCAACCGATGAACCGAATCCGGTCCGGGTGGATATTGAGGAGGGCCACTGGGACACTCCGGCGCCCCCCGGCTCCCTTGTCTGGGTGCCCTCGGGCAGCTTCATCATGGGTGATGGGGAGATAAAATGCGGTGTAGATGAACGCCGGGTAACTTTGACGCACGACTTTTGGCTTGGTCAGTATGAGGTGACGAATCAGGAGTATCTGGATCTGCTTCAGTGGGCCTACAATCGCGGTTATGTGACGGCTACGTCCTCGTCAGTTCGTGACAATCTGGATGGGAGCACTGAGGAGCTTGTTGATCTGGATACCCGCGACGCCGAGATTGTTTTCTCCGGTGGCGTCTTCTCTTTGCGCGAGGCGGACTACGCGCTGCGGTTTGCCTATCCAGAAGGGTATGATCCCGCCGACCATCCAATGAAACACGTGACTTGGTACGGGGCGGTGTCCTTTTGCGATTGGCTTTCGCTCTCCGAGGGGCTGGCCCGCGCTTATGATCACTCGACGTGGCTCTGCGGCGGTGGCGATCCCTATTCGGCGGAGGGCTACCGTTTGCCGACGGATGCGGAGTGGGAGTATGCGGCACAGTGGAACGATGAGCGGATCTATCCCTGGGGGAATGAGAGCCCTACGTGTTCCTTGGCGAACTTCCACTATGGAGACTGCGTCGCTTGGACTTCTCCAGTGGGCAGCTATCCAACTGGAGTTCAACCGAACCTTTCGGATCCGATCTACGATTTAGCGGGCAACGTATATGAGTGGGCGAACGATTGGCACGAATGCAGTCTCGGCACTTCCCCAGAGACCGATCCACGGGGGCCCCAAAGCGGCTCCCGGCGCGTCGCACGGGGCGGTAGCTGGATCGAATTCGCTGGCGGCGTGCGTGCCTCCCGCCGCGCCGGGGCCTTCCCCTATCGGGCTCCCAGCGGCAGTGGCTTCCGCGTTGCCAGGTCGGACTGAAGTTCCCCTGAAGTTCTGTTCTCCTGTTCTCCCGAAGGGCCGCGCAAGCGGCCTCTCAGCATCCCGCCCTTTCGGCGGCGTCGCGGGGCGGGTTGCCGACGGCACACCTCGGAGTTAGCATCAGGCATGCGCCTCTTGGGTTTGATGGCAACTACTCGTCCGAGGAAGAGTCATGTTCTACCTAACTTCTGTTGTTTCCTGTGCACCGGTTGGGAACTTTCGCGATTTTGCGCAGTGTTGTCGGGTCGCTGGATTCGCCCTGTTGTTCGGCTCACAGGCAAGCGCGGTGCCGATCGATCTGACGGGGGCAACGCCGACGGTGACCGGTCCGACGACCCTGCACATTGAAGGGATAGCGGCTCAGGGATCAACATATTGGGCGGATTTCGAGTGGAACGCTCAAACGAACAAGTTTGATCCAACAGTCTACGGGGAACAGCCTTCTCCCGGCCCCATGGTTCTGGTGCCCTCGGGCACCTTCATCATGGGAGATGGCGTGGCGTATTGCGGTGTAGATGAACGTCAGGTGACTCTGACGCACGACTTTTGGCTTGGTCAATATGAGGTGACGAACCAGCAGTATTTGGATCTGCTTCAGTGGGCCTACGATCGTGGTTATGTGACGGCGACTTCTTCATCGGTCCGTGACAATCTGGATGGGAGCACTGAGGAACTTGTTGATCTGGACAGCGGCTACTGCGAGATCGCTTTCTCCGGAGGTATTTTCTCACTTCGTGACGCCGGGCATGGGCTCAATGGTGACCATCCGATGAAGGAGGTGACCTGGCATGGGGCGGCATCCTATTGCGACTGGCTTTCGCTCTCGGAGGGGCTGCCCCGCGCGTATGATCACTCGACGTGGCTCTGCGGTGGTGGCGATCCCTATTCGGCAGAGGGCTACCGTTTGCCGACCGATGCGGAGTGGGAGTATGCGGCACAGTGGAGCGATGAGCGGATCTATCCCTGGGGGGATGAGACGCCGCAGGAGTGTGTCCACGCAAACTACAACTACTGCGTCGGTTGGACTTCTCCAGTGGGCAGCTATCCATCCGGAGTTCAACCGAACCTTTCCGATCCGATCTACGACCTGTCGGGGAACGTCTGGGAGTGGGTGAACGATCGGTGGGAATGCAGGCTGGGCACTTCCCCAGAAACCGATCCACCGGGGCCTGGAAGCGGCTCCTAC
>JALXCG010000594.1 GCA_026991065.1 Gemmatimonadota bacterium
CGCCCCATCGCCGCCCTGCTGCTGCTTGCCGGCAGCACGCCCGCGGCCCTGCTCCAGCCTCCCGTCGCCGCCCCCGCGCCATTGCGTTACATCCGCGCCGACAACGGCTTGAACTACCCCAAATGGGAAGAGGGGCGCAGCGAGATCGAGATGGCCGACCTCAACCGCGACGGCCTCATCGACCTGGTCGCGATCGGCGACCACGGCTCGCCCCATGTCAACAGCGATGAGCACGGCGTGATGGTCTACCTGGGTGACGGTCGCGGCAACTGGAGCGCCACCATGAGCGGCGAGTTCGGCTACGGCGGCATCGCGGTGGGCGACCTGAACAACGACGGCCGCGCCGACATCGCCTACGGCATGCACCACAACTGGTCCGGCAACGATTTCGGCGACCAACTGATCGAAGCCGCGCTCGGCGACGGCAGCGGCGCCAACTGGGTTCCCTGGGACGACGGCCTCGCCACCGAGGGCGAAGATTGGGGCATGTTCGGCACCGACCTGGCGGATGTCGACGGCGACGGCGATCTGGACCTGGCGGCGATCAGCTTCGGCGCCAGCTCCGGTATCCATGTCTACCTCAACCTGGGCGACGGCTCCTGGCAGCAGTCATGGGGCTTGCTTGGCGGCAACTCCAACGAGGACATCTGCTTCGGCGAGGTCAACGGCGACGGCTACCCCGATCTCTGCACCAGCCACGACAGCGGCACCATCTACCTGGGCAACGGCGCGGGCGGCTTCTCCTCCGGCGACGGCAACCTGCCGGGCGCTCCCGCCAGCCGCATGGGCGGCCCCAGCCTCGGCGACATCGATGGCGACGGCCTCGACGACCTGGCCTGGGCCAACCGCGACGGCGGCATCGACGCGTGGCTCTCGCGCCCGCCGGCCCACTGGGTCGACGCCTCCGCCGGGCTGCCGACCAGCGGCAACTACGCCGGCACCCAGATCTGGGACCTCGACGGCGACGGCCGCGGCGAGATCGTGGCCCAGAAGCGGGGTTCAGTGAGCGTCTTTCGCGCCCGCAACAACCGTTGGAAGGAAGAGTGTTCACTCACCACCACCAATCCCGGCACCCACTCCGCCTTGCGCGTTGGTGGGGATATCGACCACAATGGACGAGCAGATTTCGTCGCCATCGCCACCAAGAACGGCGCGCTCTTCGATCGCAACCAGGTGATTGTCTTCGCCGAAGCCTCCCCGGTCGCGGCTACCGCAATCCGGTTCGAACGGCTCGCCGCCGGCCGGGTGCTGCGCAGCGGAGCAGCGATCTTTCTCCGCTACGCGGCGGCGCTCCTGCCGGAAGCGATCACCGATGCGAAGGTGGATCTCTACTTCTCAGTGGATGGCGACGGCGGTCCCTGGCAGGCGCTCGCTCTGGCGCAGCCGGCGTCCGGGATCCTGCAGATCGTGCTGCCGCCCGCGGCGGCGAGTCCGGAAACCTATCTGCGTCTGGTGCTGCGCAGCAGCGGCGGCGACGCCCAGGCGGTCAGCCCGGCCCTGGTGGTGGAATAGCGAATGACGCAAGAGAAGACGCGTTGCAACTGGTGCGGCGACGACCCGCTCTACGTGGCCTATCACGACCGCGAGTGGGGCGTTCCGCTGCATGATGACCGCCGCCTCTTTGAGTTCCTGGTGCTGGAGGGAGCGCAGGCGGGGCTCAGTTGGCTCACCGTGCTCAAGCGCCGCGAGGGTTATCGACGCGCCTTCGCCGCTTTCGATCCGGCGCAAGTCGCGCGCTTCGACGCGGCCAAGGTCGAGGCGCTGCTCCAGGATCCGGGGATCATCCGCAACCGCCTCAAAGTCCGTTCGGCGATCAACAACGCCCGGGCATTCCTCGCGGTGCAGGAGGAGTTCGGCTCTTTTGACCGCTTCATCTGGTCCTTCGTCGGCGGCCGGCCGCAGGTCAACCGCTTTCACAGCGACGACCAACTTCCCGCCCAAACGCCGCTCGCCCAAGAGATCAGCAAGGCGCTGAAAGCGCGCGGCTTCTCGTTCGTCGGTCCGACCATCGTCTACGCCCACATGCAGGCCACCGGCATGGTCAATGACCACCTGGTCTCCTGCTTCCGCCACGCCGAACTGGCCCGGCAGACGGAGGGCGCGTGACCCGGAAGTGGCCCGACAGAGTCGATGTTCTGGTGGTGGGCGCCGGTCCGGCCGGTCTCTCCGCGGCGCGTCATCTGCGCGCGGCGGGGGCCACGGTGCTGCTGGTCGATGCCCGCGCGCACATCGGCTATCCCCCGCGCTGCGCCGAGCTGGCCCGTGGCAACTTCTTCGAGGTATTCGGCTTCGACCATCCACCCGAGTGGGTGCGACGGCGCCTGCGCGGCCTGCGCAACATGCCGGTGCTGAATCGCACCGCCACCGAAAGCGGAGCCGCCGCAATTCTGGGCCGGATGGGGGTCACCGTGGTGGAGAACTGCGCGCTGGTCGGGCTGGGCGCCTACGACGGTCGCGAACGTCCGGCCACCTTCCGCTACCAGGGGGAAGCCCCGCAAACCCGCGCGCAACTGGTGATCGCCGCCGATGGCGCGGCGTCCCGGGTGGCGCGGCTGGCGGGCATCGACACCCGCATCAACCCGCTGGAGACCGTCGCCTGTCTCGCCTATCGGGTAGTGGACTGCGACCTCGCCGACGCTGATGACATCCGCTTCGAATACCCGCCGATTCTCAATCCGCACTACTTCTGGGTGGTTCCCTCCGGCCCGCGGGAGGCCAACATCGGCCTCGGCCTGCCGATGCATCGCGGTCACGCCGCCAGGCCGATCCTGGAGCGATTGATGGCGCAGACCGACTCTTTCAGCGGCGGCCGAATCGCCCAGACTCTGGTCGGCTGGTATCCCAGCACCCTGCCGCTGGAGGTTCCCTACACCGATGGGCTGCTGGTGGCCGGCACCGCGGCGCGCTTCATCGACGCCGAGTTGGGCGAAGGGATCTGGCAGGGGGCATTCAGCGGCCGACAAGCGGCGGAAGCCTATCTGCGCACCGCCGGCCGCGGCACCACCGCGGCCGACCTCGCCCCCTACCGGCAACTGCTGGAGCCGATGTACCGCCAGCTCTACGATGGCTACCACAAGCGGCGCCTGCGAGAGATGAGGCAGGCGCATGGCTAAGCGCAAACGCAAGAAGCTAAGCCGCAAGAGTCGCCGCAACTTCCTCCGCGTGCTGGCCGGCGGCGGCGTTGCCGCGGTCGCCCTGCGCGCCGGGCAGGAGTGGCGGCAGAAGCGCCGGGCGCGCGCCAGCGGCCAGAAGATCGAGATCACTCCCACCTGCATCGGCTGCACCGGCTGCGCGGCGGTCTGCCCGACCGCGGCGATCGCGGTGGTTCCCGGCGGCATCGAGGTGATCGATGAGCTTTGCGTGAGTTGCGGCTACTGCCAGGCCGGCTGCCCGGTGGATGGCATTCGGGTGCTGCGGGGGCGTGACCATGCGTAGATTCCGCCTTCGCCACGCCGTGCAACTGCTCTTTCTCGGGCTCTTCCTGTTCTTCATCAGCAGCCCCTTCCGATTCGCCGCGGGGGAGTATTTCTTCCGTGCCGATCCGGCCAGCGTGTTCACTGCCGCGATCTCCGCGCATCTCTGGACCCGCTCGCTCCTGTTCGGCGCCGCTCTGCTCCTCGCCACCTGGCTCTGGGGGCGGCTCTTCTGCGGCTACATCTGCCCGCTGGGCGCCATCGGCGACCTGCTCGGCAAACTCTTCAGGTTCCGCTCCCGCTTCCCCGCGCTGGCGCAGGTCAAGTATCACCTGCTGCTGCTCTTCGCCCTGCTCGCCGCTGGCGGGTTCGGCCTGCTCTGGCTGCTCGACCCGCTCAACTGGGCGGCGCGCATCGGGGTCGGTTTCGCCCCGCGCTGGGTGGAATTCGGCTGGCTCTTCGGCCTCGGCGCGGCCTTTCTGGCGCTCCATTTCGCTTTCGGCCCGCGCGCCTTCTGCCGCGTGCTCTGCCCCTACGGCGCGCTGCTCGGGGTGTTCTCCCGCTTCTCTCTCTACAAACGCGAATTCATCAAGAAAGAGTGCATCGACTGCGACGCTTGCGTGGTGCAGTGCCGCAGCGGCGCCATCGTCGCCCAGCCGGCGGTTTATGACCCGATGGAGTGCCTCCACTGCGGTCACTGCGTGGCGGTTTGCCCCACCGATGCACTCGATTTTCACTATGGGCCGGATGGACCACGCGCGCGCGCCGCGCGCCCCGCGACAGCCCCGGGGAGCGCTCCGCGGCCGCGCGGCGGCGAGACCGAAGCAGCCCCGCCGCTGGCGCCGCGACGCGCCTTTCTCACCACCGCCGGCGTGGCGCTGGCGGGGCTGGCCGGGTTGCGCTGGGCGCGGAGCGCCGCGGCCGCGGGTCCGGCGCCGCTGCGTCCACCGGGATCGGTGGTGGAGGAGAAATTTCTCAATCTCTGCATCCGCTGCGGCTCCTGCTCGCGGGTCTGCCCCACCGAGACCCTGATTCCGGCCGGTTTCGAGCAGGGACTCCTGGGCTTCCTGGCGCCGGTTTTCGACTCCGCCGTGGGGGGCTGCGAATACGGGTGCAATCTCTGCGGCGAGGTCTGCCCCACCGGCGCGATCCAACCTCTTCCGCTGGCGGAGAAGCAGCGGCTGCGGATCGGTATCGCCGAGGTGGAGGGGGAGCGTTGCCTGGCCATCGGTGGC
>JALXCG010000595.1 GCA_026991065.1 Gemmatimonadota bacterium
TCGTAGACCTCTCGTCCCCCGCTTGGAGGGGTAGGCCGGGCGCAAGCCTAGGCGACGACATGCTAAGGGCGGCCGCCTCGATAGGCTACAGCGTCGCCAGGGTGGGCGGCTCCCTCGGCTACACGGTCTACACCGGCCAAAGCTACGTAACAGTCTGGCCTACGAGCGCCCCGAGAGTCTTCGAGAAGATGTACAGCGACCTGGCAAGCATAGACCCGACTACGGCGACTCCGCCCGGCGCCCCCAGCGTTCGGCTCCACCCCGCCGGATCCGCCTGAGACCGCCGCCACTCACCCCGCAGCGGCCAACCCCGGCGCGCTCCGATCAGCACTCCGGCGGACGCTTGCGCGGCGTCGGACCGGTCCCCCGCCCCGGTCGCCATCCCGCTCCCGCCCAACACAGAATGCCCTTATCATCGTGCCAGCCGCTATCCTCGGCCAAAGCCTGAACCCCTCTCCAAAAAGCCGTCGCGGGACGACGGAGCCGGGCCGAAAGCTCGGGCCAGAACCCTCACCCCGGAGTGTCGCCATGCCGCTCAGTTCCACCACGCCAAAGGCCGATTTCCCGCTGCTCCAGCCGGCGTCGCGCCTGCCCCATGCACTCGCCCCCCTCCTCCTCGGCGTGCTGCTCGCCGGATCCGCGGCAGCGGCATCGCGGTGGCACACGCCGGCAGCCGTCGAGCACAGCTCCTTCGAGCGCACGCCCCTGCAGATTGCCAACCGGGAACAGCTCGTGGTTCCGGCGGCGCCGCTGGTGGCCGCGGTGGAGCCGGCCACCGGGCCGACCTGGGGCAACACCTGGGTAGAGATCACCGGGCAGGCGTTTGCGCCGCAAGCGAGCGTCGCTTTCGGCGACCTGCAAGCCGCCGCGGTGGAATGGATCAATGGGGAGCTGCTGCGGGCACTGACCCCGGCCGCGGCGGCCGGAACAGTGGCGGTGACAGTGGAAAACCGGCCCGGCTATGCCGGCACACTGGCCGCCGGGTTCACCTATCACCAACCGCCGCCGCGAATGCTGGCCCAACAATTCGACGCGCTCGATCTGGCGCTGAACGGCGGCGAGGGTTACAAAGGCTACAACAATGAGACCGCCACACTGGCCTGGGGCGAGTCCTACATCATGATGGCCTACGTCGCCATGTACCAGGCCACCAGCGACACATTTTATCTGCAGAAACTCGCCGACCACGCCGACGCGGTGCTCGAACAACGCGACGATGTGCGGGGCGTAACCGACTACCGCGGAGTCTCCGGCGCCTGCTGGCGCAACCTCCACTACCAGAGCGACAATTCGCCCTACTGCTACGTGGTCCACAGCGGCATGATCATCTACCCCATGCTGCAGTTCGTGCTGCTGGTGGATGCCGATCCGGCCCTGGGAAGTGTCACCAGCTTCGACGGCCAGACCCTGGCGGAGAAGGCGGACGAATATCGCCTGCGGGCGATGGAGACCGTGGCGGCGCATGAGTGGCAGTGGCGCAACGGACCCCAGGCGGATGAGGGCTACTACCTCTTTCCCGCCGACGCTCCGCCGGGAGTACCGGCCGGGCTCAATCTGCCTTCGAACCAGCAAAACGCCCTGGCGCGGGCCCTGGTGGCGCTCTATCAGGCGACCGGCAACGCCGACTACGCCGACCACGCCGAGCGGATGGCGCGGCTCTTTCTGCGCGGCACCGGAATCCAGGGCGACAGTTATGTATGGGACTACTGGAACCTGCTCGGCGACACCGGCTTCGATGGACCGGGCGAAGACATCTCGCACGCCGCCATCAACGTCGACTTCGCGGCGGTCGCGGCGCGCGCGGGGATGCTCTTCGACACCACCGACATGGGCCGTTTTGTCGCCACCTTCACCGACAATGTGGTTGCCGGCGAGGGCGAGGTGCACGACCGGGTGGATGGCGGCGGCGACAGCGGCATCTACGAGATCCAGAGCGGGCGCTGGCTCGGGCTCAGCACCTGGGACGACGGTCGCGAGATCTATTTCACCACCCAGGGGGTCTTCGAAGAACTCTTCGACTGGAGCAGCGCCGGCGGCGGCTCCGGGCTCTCCGGGGTCGCCAATCTGGCGCTCTGGGAGGGAGCGATGGAGTTGCGCGGGGTGTACACCGGCCACGGCGCCGCCTCCGCCTGGGCGGGCTCGGCGGGGGCCGATCTGGATGGCGACGGGCTGGATGAGTTCTGCGCCGTGCGCAACTTCGATGGCGCGCTCTACGCCTACAATCTGCGCGCGGAGGATGGCGGGGTCACTTCCTGGGGCTACAACAACAGTTTCGCCGTGGATTCCGACTGGGCGGGACTGGCGGCGGCCGATCTGGATGGCGACGGTGGCGACGATCTGATCGCGGCAAGCAACCGCGACGGTCAGATCTACTTCATCTCCAGTCCCGCCGCCGGACAACTGGAGGAGGTGTGGCACACCACCGGCTGGGGTGCCGCTTCCGACTGGGCCGGGGTCGGCGCCGGAGTGCTCAGCGCCGGTGAAGCGCCCTGGGTAGTGCTGGCGCGCAATTTCGATGGCGCCGTCTATGCCATCGACTACGACCTGGATGGCAACGGTTCGATCCGTGCCCGCAGCAGTGTTTTCGGGGCGAGCAGCGATTTCGCCGATCTGGCGGTGGGGGATTTCGACGGCGATGGGCTGGGCGAGATCGTCCTCGCGCGCAACTTCGACGCCCACATCTTCATTCTCGACCAGGTCGGCAGCGACCTGCCGATCATCGCCGAGATCAGCGGCTATGGTCCCGCTTCCGACTGGGCCGCGGTGGCCGCCGCCGACCTCGATGGCGACGGCGTGGATGAGATTCTGGCGGCGCGCAATTTCGATGGTCGCCTCTATGCCTGGAAGCTGGTCGATGGCGAGGTGCACTCGGTGGGCAACTTCGAAGTATTCGGCGCAACCCACTCCTGGGGACCGCTGGCCGGCGGCCGTTTCGCCCGCGGCTGGAACGGCGACCTCCTGGCCGGGCAGAGCAACCGCACCGCCAATCTGCACTTCTATGGGATGCGCTAACACCCACGGCGGGCTCGCGTCCCGAATCGCGCGAGTCCGCTGCGCGGTGGCGCACCCTCACCCAAGAAACCCGAGACTGAGGCGAACAAGCACGAATGGCTCTCATTTCACTGGTCGATATCAAGGTGGCGTTTGGCGGCGACCCGATCCTGGACGGCGTGCGCTTCGACCTGGAGGCGGGCGACCGTGTCGGGCTCCTGGGGCGCAATGGGGCGGGGAAATCCACCCTGTTGGCGATTCTGGCCGGCACATTGGCGGCGGACGGGGGCGAGGTGCGACGGGCTCGCGAGGTAGCGGCGGTGGCGCTGATGCCGCAGACCGTGCCGGCCACGATCGGAGCGACCGTGCGCGAGGCGGTGGCGGCGCGCAGCACCGCGGCGGGGCATGAGATCGATCGGCTGCTGAGCAGTCTGGAGCTGGATGGAGCGGCGCCAACGGCAGCACTCTCGGCGGGAATGAAGCGCAAGGTGCTGCTGGCGGCGGCGCTGGTCGGAAAGCCCGAGGTGTTGCTGCTGGATGAGCCGACCAACCACCTGGATGTTTTTGCCATCGAGTGGTTGGAAAAGGCGTTGCGCGACTATGCGGGGGCGGTGGTTTTTGTAACCCATGATCGGGCGTTCCTGGAGCGCGTGGCAACGCGGATTGTGCACATGGAGCGGGGGCGTTTGACGCGCTGGGATTGCGACTATCGCCGTTTCCTGGAGCGTTACGAGGCGGCGCTGGCGGCAGAGGCGCGGGAGAATGCGCTCTTCGACCGGCGCCTGGCACAAGAGGAGGCGTGGCTGCGGCAGGGGATCCGGGCGCGGCGCACGCGCAATGAGGGGCGGGTGCGGGCACTGCTGGAGATGCGCCGCGAGCGGGAGGCGCGGCGGACCCTCGGCGGGCGCATGGGGGGCGGCATTCAGGATGCCGAACGCAGCGGTCGGATGGTGATTCGCGCGCGGGGTTTGACGCACAGTTATGGCACGCAGCAGATCGTCAAGGAGCTGGATCTGACGATCGGACGGAAGGATCGGGTGGCGATCATCGGCCCCAACGGCTGCGGCAAGACGACACTGCTGCGACTCTTGCTCAAGGAGCTGGAGCCGAACGGAGGAGGGTCGGTGGAGCATGGCACCCGGCTGCAGGTAGCCCACTTCGATCAGGAGGGGCGGCAATTGGATGGCGCGGCGAGTGTGCAGGAGAGCCTGCTCGGAGGGCACGACACGATCGTGGTGAACGGGCAGCCCCGGCATGTGGCCGGGTATCTGGCGGATTTTCTGTTTTCCAAGAGCGATCTGACGCGGCCGGTGCGGACGCTCTCGGGGGGGGAACGAAACCGGCTGATGCTGGCGCGGCTTTTCGCCATGCCGTCCAACCTGCTGGTGCTGGATGAGCCGACCAACGATCTGGATATCGAGACCCTGGAGGTGTTGGAGGAGTGGCTGGCGGAGTATGCGGGGACCGTGCTGGTGGTGAGCCACGATCGGGCTTTCGTCAACAATGTGGCGACCAGCACCCTGGTCTTCGATGAACGCGGGGGGGTGGCGCAGGAGTTTGTGGGCGGATACGACGAGTGGGTGGCGCGGCGCGCCGCGCAAAGAGCCGGCGGAGCCGGCGGGAGCGGCGCGCGGGGG
>JALXCG010000596.1 GCA_026991065.1 Gemmatimonadota bacterium
AGCCATCAAGCACCGACTCGAAAAGTGGCGGATTGTGGACACTCCTCCGGGGCGTTTCATCGGCGCCATGGTGGATCCGGTCCAGTGAGAAAGCCGATCACCATTCTGCATGTTGAAAGTGCGGTCGATGGCGAAGGGGGATCTTTCACCAGTCTTGAAGGTCTTGTGTCCGGGCTGAATCCAGCACATTTTCGCTCAATCGTCCTGTGTTCCCGATCCAGTTCCGCTTTCGATCGGCTCGCCGACCGGGGTTTTGCCGTTCACTACCTCTCCGCCGCGCCGTCTCTGCCGTTGGCTTCTTCCCGCCCGGCGTTTCATGTGCAGTTGGCGACCTCTTCCATGCAGGCGCGGCGGTTGATCGGCCGGCTCATGGCAGAGAGTGGCATTCGTTTCGACCTGATCCACACCAACGACCAGTTGGTGACCAACGCCGCCTGGATTTCCGCCGCGCGTCTCTGCGGCATACCTGTGGTTGCCCATGAGCGCCAGCACGGCGATTTTCGACGGGTTCATCGCTGGCTGGCCGCGGGATTGGCTGCCCACGTCCGCATATCCGGCTCGGTGGATCGACATTGCCGCTCCAGGCAGATCAGCAGTTTGAACGATCGGTTGGTCTACAACGGTGTTCAGGTTCCCTCGCGAGAGGCCGTGAGGAGCGCGCGCCACCGTGGGCGGGCGCTTCTCCGGGGTCTCGGCATCGATCCGATCGCAACGCCTGTCATCCTCGTGCCGGCGACCCTGGCCCCATGGAAGGGCGCGGATCTTGTCTTGCGTGCGGTGGCTCATCTGGCGCGCAGGGGACACCGGACGCCACAGGTGGTCCTGGCCGGTGGCGAATCCGTGGCCGCGCCGAACTGGCCCAGCGCATTGCGGCGAATGAGCATGGAGCTGGGGATCGCGGAGCGAGTTCATCTGGTGGGATTTGAGCGTGATGTGGCGGCGCTCATGGTGGCATCCAGTGTGGTTGTGCACGGTGCGCGACGCCCGGAGCCGTTTGGTCGAGTGCCCCTGGAAGCCCAGGCCTGGGGAGCCCCCCTGGTGGCCGCGAATACCGGGGCGGTGGCCGAAGTGGTGGGCCGGGACTACCCGGGCCTGGTGCCGGCCGAGAGTCCCGCGGCTTTGGCCCATGCCCTGGAGAGATTCCTGACCAACCCCTGCCTGACTTCCCGCGCCCGCACACAGGGACGCCTGCGGGCACGATCGCGTTTCTCGCTGCGAGCCCATGTCGAGCAGATGGAGAGCATCTTCCTTGTTGCTGCCGGTGCTCGGGCGGACGCGTCCGTTCCGGTTCCGGTGTCAACCGCCGAGAGCTTCGATGGCCGCAATGTTGCCTGAGTAGGGAGCCCGTGAATGCGTGTCTTGCTGGTTACCCCCAACTACCTCCCGGTGATCGGAGGTGCCGAACTCGCGGTGCACTATCTGGCACTGGCCCTCCAGCGCCTTGGGCACCAGCCGTTTGTGCTCTGCCCGGATCTTGGTCCGCTGCCTCCGGCGATCCCTTTTCCGGTATGGCGTTACCAGGTGCCGCGGCGCGGCGGCTGGCGCGCATGTTCCTGGGTCTTGCGGGCCGCCCTGCTGCGCGCACTGGTGCGTTCGCGCTGTGACGTGATCCATGCGCACTATGCCGACAGTGCCGGTTGGGCCGCGTGCGCTTTTCGCTCCTTCCATCGGCGTCCGGTCGTGGTCACGAGCCACGGCGCCGATCTGCAAACCGCGGACGAGTTGGATTATGGGTTGCGCCGGGATCGAGCGGTCGATCGACGCGTGCGCACAACCATGGCGCGCGCGAACGCCCTGATCGCGATTTCGACCGAGATCGCGGCCGAGATGCGTTTGGCCGGCGCGCCGGCCGAGCGCATCGCGCAGATTCCCAACGGGGTGGATCTGAAATGGATGCGGCAATGCCAGGATGGGTCATCCGTCGCCCAATCGGATGCCTCGGCGCCGGCCGCTTCGGTGCGCATTCTCGCGGTCGGAAGGAACCACCCGAAGAAGGGTTTTGAGCATCTGCTGCGAGCGCACGCCGGTCTCTGTATGCGCGACCCGCGACCCCACCTGGTGCTCATCGGGCGTGGCACAGAGCTTCTGCGGCCGATGGTCGAGAAACTGCGAATCTCGCACCGCGTCGAATTGCGCGGCCGGATTCCGGCGAGCGGCACGGCTCTTGATCCGCTCCATCCGCTGTCCCCGGAACTCATCGGCGAACTGAAAAGGGCAGACATCTTCTGCTCCCCCTCCATTGTCGAAGGGTTTCCCCTGGTCAACCCCGAAGCGCTTGCGGCCGGCTTGCCGCTGGTACTGACCAATGTATCGGGGAACCGCGAAGTCGTGCGCGACGGGTGCAACGGAACTCTGGTTCCGCCTGCCGATCCACAGGCGCTGGAGGCGGCGCTCGCTGAGCTGGTTGCGGATTCTGCAAGGCGCGCGCGCTATGGAGCAGCCTCCGCCGAGTTGGCGCCCCGCTACGACTGGGAGCGGATCGCCGCCGACCATTTCTCCGTATACGCGGCGGTCGGGGCCAGGCCATGATGCCGGACCAGGTCGGGGGGCGGCAGAAAAGGCCTGAGCGTGTCGCATTTTTGATCGGTGGGACCCAAAAAGGGGGAACCTCCGCACTCCACGACTACCTGGTGGCGCACCCTCGAATCCGCATGGCGCGCGACAAAGAGGCGCATTTTTTTGACTACGATGAACTCTTTGCCTCCGGTCGCGTTTCTCTGCCGCAGTATCACGCGTTCTTTGACCCTGCTCCCGGGGTTCTTTGGGGCGATGCCACCCCGATCTACATGTATTGGCGTTCCGCGCCGGTTAGGATCTGGCACTACAACCCACGAATGAAGTGGATTCTGCTGCTGCGCAATCCAATCGACAGAGCCTACTCCCATTGGAACATGGAGGTTTCCCGGGGAGCGGAAGCGCTTCCGTTTCTGGCGGCGATCAAGCAGGAGCACAGCCGTTGGTTGGCTGCCAGCCCGCGGCAACCGCGCGTTCACTCCTATCTGGACCGGGGCTACTATGCGGAGCAGATCAGAAGGATCTGGCACCATTTTCCGCGCGAACAGATGCTCATCTTCAAGAGCGAAGAGCTGGCCGAAGCGCCACAACAGACCATCTCCACGATATGCGGTTTTCTTGGCATTTCGAACTTGAAAATCTCTCAGCCGAGACGGGTCAGAGAGGGCCACTATCGCCGCCCGATGACGCCCGAAGAGCGCGACTATCTGCGTTCCGCCTATGAATTCGAGATTCGCCAACTGGAACGAATGCTAGGCTGGGACTGCTCCTCCTGGCTGGATTGATCCGGATCGGTAGTTGTACTCCAGGGGGGGCGCCGAATCCGCGCCACATCTTCGATGCAGGAGATCCATGTCCTCGAAACTGATCCTTTTCGACATTGACGGCACACTCCTACATTCGCACCGAATCGGCACCCGCTCGATACTGGATGCGATCCACGACGTTCTGGGGGTTCGCGTTGAGATGGGCAACTACTCCCTTGCCGGCAGAACCGATACCGGGATCATTCGCGATCTTCTCGGATCGGCCGGAATTGACGCGGATGCAGTGAACACTCAGCCGATCGTGGAGACCTATCTGCACCTCCTGGAAAAGCGTCTGGAGGAGCGGCCCGCGCAGCCTTTTCCCGGAGTCTCGAAACTGCTGGGTCGCCTGGCTGGAGTCCCGGATCTTCACCTGGGACTGGTAACCGGGAACCTGGAACGCGGGGCGCGGGTCAAGCTCCAGTCCGCGGAGCTTGACGACCATTTCCCCGTCGGCGCGTTCGGCTCCGACCACGAAGACCGCAATGAGTTGCCGCAGCTGGCCATTCGCCGCGCGGAGGCGCATTTTGGTGCCCGGTATCGGCCGCGGGATGTTGTTGTTGTTGGCGACACACCCAAGGACATAGCGTGCGCTCGGCATGCAGGAGTTCAGGTCTTGGCCGTTGCTACCGGGCCCTACAAGGTCGAGGATCTCCAGCAACTGAACCCGGACCACGTTGTCAACGACCTTTCCGATCCGGACTCAGTCGTCGCGTTTCTCACCGCATCATGAATGCGCAAACCGGCCGTGGCGAAGAAAGTGGAGCACCTGCGCAGCCGTCTCCGGCGCGCGCATGATGAACGTGTGCGAAGAGGGGAGTTCGATGTAGTCGGCCATTCCCTCAACAGCAGTTCGTGCGATCGCCACCGCCCCGTCGTTACCCCCGGGCAGCAGCAGCGAACCCAGTGGATTGATGCTGCGGGTCGCCGCGATCACACCCACTTCACCGGTGATCGGCGCAAGCCGGTTCGGGAAGGAGCCTTCCTCGGTTCCCAGCGCAACTCCGGAGGGGCCGAAGAGGGCACGGAATAACCGGTTCTTCCCCAGTCGATCGACAATCTCGCTGCCGCCGTTGGGAGGCGCAAGAAGAACCAGGCGGCCAACTCTCTCCGCGACTTCGGCCTCGGCGACGGCACGCAGCAGCAGCGCGCCAAGCGAGTGCCCCACGCCGTGAATGATGCCGCCATCAGGGCAGCGATCGGCGATCTCCCCGGCGATGATCCGGCACAGGCGCTCCGGAGGGTAGCGCCGGGATGGATAGCCGATATTGTGAACCGTGAACCCGGCGGTCTCCAGCCTGC
>JALXCG010000597.1 GCA_026991065.1 Gemmatimonadota bacterium
AGAGCCGCACTCCCGCCATCGACCGCTTTCTCAAGTCGCTCGACAATCTTGATATCCAGAGCACCTATCTCTATCACCTCGCGACCCCCAACGACTGGTTCGGCCCCTTCGCCCGCGCCAGTTTGAATACTTCGGTGCTCGAGGGCTACGAGGTCCGCGCCGCCGACACCAACATCCAGCGCGTGTTTCGCGACGGCCACACCGAAGACTCAGTGATCCGCGCCGAAGAGGATATCTCGCTCACCGACCCGTTTGAGCCGATGACATTCAAGGAAACCGTGGGGGTTTTCGCCGACCCGATTCGCCGCGATGACTTGAAAGTCACCACCAAGAGCGGCATCGGCCTGCAGCAGATCGTTGTTGGAGATGGCTTTGCTCTCACCAGTGACGCGGATGACCTGGTCACCCTGACTCAACTCGAAGAAGCCAACGAGTTCGGCGCCGAGTTTGAGATCGGCGTCAACGGCTCCCGCAGCGAAGACGTGACCTACGAGGCGACGCTCTCCCTCTTCTATCCAATGACCTCCAGTGCCGACGTCGATTTTGACGGAATCGATGCCTTGAACACCGATTTCTCCGGCAAGATCTCGGTCAAACTGACCGGATGGGCCTCCCTCGACTATGTGCTCAATGTCAAGCGTTCTCCCGTCGTCCTGGATGAGTGGCAGGTCACCAACGGCCTGATTCTCACCTCCGCGTTCTCCCTCTTCTAGGACCTTGTCGCACATTGTCTTCACGTCGCCCCGCATCCGTCCCTGCTCCGATCTCTGCGTTGCCAAGTCCTTGAAAGGCAACCAGCCTTCCGGCGGACTCAGCGCCTTGATCTCGAAGCAGGCCCGAACACGGGGCTCGAAAGCCAATGCGCGGCAGGCTCCTGGAGCGAAAGCGCGGCCCTTCGCGAGAGCGGGGAGGAGACCCGCAATCCTCCACCCAGCGCAGCACAAAGCAGAGCCCCGGCGGGTGATTTCGCATCCCGCCGGGGCTCTCTATTAGATCTACCGGATCGGACCCGGTGGCAATCACCGCCGTCGCTATTTGATGCCGGCGATCTCTTCCAGCATATCGGTCGTCAGCGACTTCGGCCGCTCGATCGGGTAGCCCAGCGCCCGGTCCCAGGTGATATTGGCCAGCGTGCCGATGGCCCGGCCGATGCCGAAGAGTACAGTATAGAACGCATACTCCTTCACCCCGTAGTACCACTGGATCACGCCCGACTGCGCATCGACATTCGGCCACGGATTCTTCGCCTTACCATGCTCGCGCAGCACATCCGGTGCCACCTTGTAGATCATGTTGATCACCTTGAAGAGCGGATAGTCCGGCAGATGCTTCTGGCAGAACTCCATCTGCGACGTATAGCGAGGATCGGTCTTGCGCAGCACCGCGTGCCCATATCCCGGAATCACCTGACCACTGTTCAGCGTCTCCCACAACGCCTCGCGGATCACCTCGGGAGTCGGATCCTGACCGCCGAGTTTCTCCATGAAAGCCTGCGTCCAGCGCAGCACATTCTCATTCGCCAGTCCGTGAAGCGGCCCGGCCAGCCCGTTGATCCCGGCCGAAAGCGCGTAGTAGGGATCGGAGAGTGCCGACGCCACCAAGTGGACCGTGTGCGCCGACACATTGCCCGACTCATGGTCCGAATGGAGGATAAAATACATCCGCGCAACATCGTCATAGGGGTGGGGGATCCCCATCATGTGAGCGAAATTGCCACCGAAGTCCAGGGTCGGATCCGGCGCGATCGGCGTGTCACCCTTGAACTTCATCCGGTAGATGTAGGCGCCGATCGTGCCCAACTTGGCCATCAGATTCGAGGCATCTTCATAAGTCGGTTGCCACAAATCCATCTTCCCGAGTCCCTGGCGGTACTCTTCGGCGAAGCGTGACTCACGCTGCATCGCCAGAATCGCCGCCGAGAACAGCGTCATCGGGTGGGTATCGCGCGGCATCGTCCGCAGCAGATCGAAGACATACTGGGGAACCTGCGCCCGCTCGCGCCAGTCATCAATCACAGATTGCGCCTGCTCCGCTGTCGGCACCTCGCCCGTGAGCAGGAACCACCAGAACGACTCCACCGTCGGATAATCGCTGCCGGGGTATTTGGGGAGCGCGGCGAAGGTCTCCGGAATCGTCTTGCCGCGGAATCGAATCCCTTCGTATGGATCCAGATATGAGATATCGGTTACCAGGCAGCGAACGCCACGCGCGCCGCCGATCACTTGACCGATTGTCACCTTGCCGACTTCAGTATCCGCGTGCTCTTTCAGCAAACGCATCGTGCGGGGGCGGTGTTCACTGATCTTTTGCGCTAGGACTTCCTTTAGCGTCGCCATGCGTACGCTCCTTGTCTCGGTGTTTCTGCCCACATATTGGCAGGGAGGAAAAAGAGGTCGATCGATCGCCTTGAGGACGACTTATCCCCGGTGTCGAGTGGCCAAATCTTAGTCCAAAACCGGACCGAAGGCCAGATTTTTGCCGCATTGCGTCGAAACACCGCACTCCCCTCCCCTTCCGCCCCGGGATTTCTGTTCAAGACCATTTTTTGGATAAAGTTGTCGCGACATCTCTCACCATCGCGGCAACCGCGCATCCGCGTCACCGCTGTCTCGGACCCTCTTCATGCTGAAACAGCGCTCCGGTCGCCGCCCCAAGCGTTCGGCTCCTGCCCGCCTCACTTGTCTTCCCGCCACCCCATCTCGCCACACAGAGCTTCTCCCAAACCACACCCAGGCCCGCTCTGACCGGGCGCCGTGCTCCACCCGCGCCGGAATGCGCCGCTGGATCTCCCTGGGAAGCCGGGATCAAAACCGGCGCGGATCCGCCCAGATTCGCGGCAGATGCCAGTTCTCCAGATCTCCATACCATGCGGGCGCAACATGCGGCGGAGTATGCGCCAGCAGCAGCGCATGCCCCGGGGAGCGCCCCGGCCAGAAACCGAGCCGCCGAAAAGCGCGCCGCAACTCACGGCTACCCGGCTCCAGCATCTTCAGATTTTGTGCTCCACAGAGTCGCGCATAGCGGGTCGCCGCGCGCACCACGGCCGTCAAAGCCCGGGCATCTCCCCGCACCGTCAGACAATCTCCCAAACCCGCCTGCATCTGCCCGCGATAGTCGGTGTAGAAATCAACCGCCGCGTAAGCCACCGGTGCCCCCTGCCGGTAAACAAGCACAAAAGCGTGAGGGCCCACCGGATCGGCGCCAAGAAGTTGATTGCAAAGCGCGACTGAGCGGGCGAGCGTAACTGGCCAGGAGCGGACGGCGCGGGTGAGCCAACTCTCCCATTCGGCGCCGAGCCTTGGCCGCACCACCACCTGCCACTGGCTGCCGCCGTAGCGGAACTCCCGGGGCGCCGGCCAGCCCTGCTGCTCCCAGGGACAAAGAGAGGTGTCAAGCTCGCGTCGCCGGCGCCCCCCCCACAGTGGACGGACCCAAAGGCGGAGCAGCCGCGACCGCATCAGGTCGCCATGGCGATCCACCCGGCGCCACAGTTGCTCCATGCGCGGCAAAGGAAAACCGGAAGCCAGCCACTGCTCCCGCCGGACGATCCCGGCGAGTGCTCCCGCTACCCCGCGATGCTCCGGGTGCACAGCGGTTGCCCCGATCCAGCGACACGAAACCTCCCGGTCCCCCACCCAGAGCGGCACCGAAACGGTCATCAGACAACCCAGAATTCGGCCTTGCTCCTCGATCACCGTTGCCGGCGACCCGAAACTGCTGAACCAGTGCCAGCGCTGGCGTCGCCGCGCCGCTTCCCGCGGGCCGAACGCCAGCGCGAAGAGTTCCAGAATTCGCGGCAGATCCTCGGCCCGGCTCTCGCGCGCGCGAAGTGACGCCCGGTGCCGCCGGGAGAGGCCGCTGGGCCGCGCCGCCGTCGCGGGCACCAGGTGGGGCAGTGGCGGCCAGCTTGCCGCGCACGGCGGTGGCGGGATCTCCGGGAGTGCGCCCCGCTGCACGGCGCGGAAGAGCGTGGCCAGGCAAGCGGCACCATCGTCCAGGCGACGGCTCCTCACCGCTGTCGCTCTGCCGGCCTTTGCCAGCCGCCGGCGGAGCAGGGGAGCATCCAGTAGCGTGGCGATCGCATGGGCAAGTGCTCCGGGGTCTTCTGGTGGTACCAGGTAACCGTTGCGTCGATGCTGAACCAGCTCCGGAACCCCGGAGATGCGCGTTGCAACCACCGCCACGCCGCGCGCCATGGCCTCCGCAATGACCAGCGGAACGCCATCCTGCTTGCCGGAGCGTTCGCGTCGGGCCGGCACCACCAGAAGGGTGGCCTCGTCGAGGGCGGCGCGGACCTCTGTGGTCCTGCGCGCTCCGCGCCATTCGATCCTGGGCGGATGCAGCTCCAGGCTCTCCGCGCGGCAGCGCAGATCAGCCTCCGCACTGCCGCTGCCGATGATCGTAAGCCGAGGCGTAAAACCGCGGTAGATGAGAATCGCCAGCGCTTCGAGAAGCTGATCGATCGCTTTGTAGGGCTCCAACTGGGCCACGGCCAGAAGGCGTGCTCCGGAGGTCTGTCCGGGGCCGGCGCCCGGCGCCCGCGGAAAACGGGGTGGCGGCATGAACCAGCTTTGTTCCACTCCGCAGGGAATCAGCGGCAGACGCGAGCGGTCAAGCCC
>JALXCG010000598.1 GCA_026991065.1 Gemmatimonadota bacterium
ACAGCATTGTGGCGCAAGATCGGTTTTACTGTTGGCAGTCGGAATCGAAACCGATTTGATCCCGAAGGCCTTTTGTCGCGAGGAGTGTGCCATGCATCCAGTCTTCCGTTCATTGCGCAGCCGGCGCTGGCCGGCGGTTTTGGCGTTGGGAATCACATCGACAACAGCACTCGCTTACGTGGGCGGTTCTCCGGTGGCGATGACCGGCGCTCCCGGTGACGCCAGTTGCGCCATGTGTCACACGACCCATGCGCTCAACTCGGGCGAAGGAACGCTTCGTTTCATCAACGCCCCTTACACCTACACACCGGGACAGAAACATACTTTCTGGGTAGAGTTGGAGGATGTCGGTCTTTCGCGCTGGGGATTTCAGTTGACTGCGCTGGACCGCTCCGGCCATGGACTGGGCAGTTTGAGCGGAGGATCCGAAGACTCCACCCAGGTGATTGTTGCTTACGGGCGGGAGTATCTGGATCAGAGATACCTGGGAAGTTGCGGCGGGGAAGAGACCGGTCCGGTCCAGTGGCGCGTGGAATGGACCGCCCCACCCAGCGGCGGCGGGCCAGTGACATTCTATGTTGCCGGGCTCACCGCCAACAACGACGCCATTGCCGTCGGCGACTACACCTATACCGGGCAGTGGACGGCGGATGAGGGGGCGGCGGTTCCTCTGGCCGACGAAGAATACTTGCCGTGAGCGTGGGCGACACTCGATCGCACCACAGGAATCCAGCAACACCGTAAACACCGGCGCGATATTCGCCGCCGAGGAGAGCGACCCATGGCACGCACACACTATTCACGGCTCTTCACCTGGGCGCGACGCAGGGCGCAGGCCGAGGCTCAGTTGCAGGCCCAACAAAGCGCGAGATGCGCACGCGAATCGGCCGACGCGCTGGAAGCGACACTCGAAGCGGATGCGCGCGCGGCGCGGCGCATGGCTTCGCGGCGCTGTTTTCTCGGAAAAGCGGGAACACTCTGTGGTGGTT
The DNA here is from genome assembly GCA_026991065.1 of Gemmatimonadota bacterium. GTDB lineage: Bacteria > JALXCG01. The sequence continues at coordinate 990 of JALXCG010000598.1, forward strand.
TCCTGGTCGGTGGAGCGCTGGCGGGGCCCGCGCGGGCATATTCGCGCGCGGGTGATGGAGCGGCCGGCAGAGGCGGCGCCACGTTGGGGGATGTGACAATTGTTGGCGCCGGCCTGGCCGGTCTCTTGGCGGCTTACCGGTTGCGGCAGGCGGGGGTTCAAGCGACGGTCTATGAGGGTGACACCCGCATCGGCGGCCGCATGTGGACGATACGTGGGTTTTTTGACCAGGAGCAACTGGGCGAGGCGCACGCGGAGTTCATTGATAGTTATCACCGGACGATGATTCGGGTTGTCACGGAGATGGGCCTGGAGTTGGAGGATCTGACCGACATGCCGCCCGGTCTGCGCGAGATCTTCTTCATCGACGGCGCGGAGTATCCACTCCGTCAACTGGTGCGCGATCTGGTGCCGGTGATCATCGCGGCAACCCGCGATCGGGTGCGCGCGGGATCCGACACCACTTTTTATCACAGCAATGATTATGGCCGAATGCTCGACCATATGAGTGCGCATGAGTGGCTCGAATCACGCGTGCCGGGCGGTAATCAGTCACTCTGCGCGCAGGCGATCAGTGTCCACACCATGAATGAATATGGAGTCGAGACATGGGAGTTGAGTGCACTCAATATGGTGTACGAGTTCGCCGCGACCGCCGCGGAAGCAGGGCGGAGTCGGCGGGCGCGCCGGGGGATGGTTGGAGATGTCGGTGGACGGGGGCAGGGAGACCAGGGGTTCTGGTCGGTCTATCACGTCAGGGGCGGCAATGATCTTCTTCCTCTGCGCCTGGCGGCGGAACTGGATGCCGGACAGATCAAGATGGAACATCGCTTGCTGGCGGCGACCAGCAGTGGCGGGCGGGTGCGATTGACCTTCGCGACGCCCGGCGGAACGATTGAACGGAGTTGCGATCATCTGGTGCTGGCGCTGCCCTTCCATGCGCTGCATGGGGTTGACTTGTCGGGTCTGGAGATGCGCGAGGAGAAGCGCCAAGCGATCGCGAATCTGACGGTCGCGAGCAACGCCAAGATGATCATGCAGTTTACCGAGCGGCATTGGCGTTCATTTGGTGCCAGCGGCGACATCTGGTCGGATCGGGATTTCCAGGCGACCTGGGACAGCTCCACGGCGCAAGCGGGAGAGATGGGGCTCCTCACCAACTACCTCGGCGGTGACTACGCGGCCAATTTCAACCAGGGAACGCCGGAGGAGCGCGCGCGCATGTTTCTCCAGGACGTGGAGCCGATTCTGCCGGGACTGGGATCGCGCTGGACGGGACGGGTGTTTCGCGCTTACCCGCTGGGATCCCCCCTGCTGCGGGGGGCTTATCCGGCGTATGGGGTGGGGCAGTTCACGACCATTCGCGGCCTCGAACCGGAGCCGGAAGGGAACGTTCATTTTGCCGGCGATCACACCAGTCTGCGCTTCCAGGGATTCCTGGAGGGCGCGGCGGAGAGCGGCGAGCGGGTGGCCGATGAGTTGCTGCGCGGAGCGCGGGTGGGGCGTGGCGGACGACGGCCGTAAGGGGTCACGTGGCGAGGATGTCGGTTCAGCGCGAGCGGCGCTGTTTCCTCTTGCCACGGCGCGGTTCGACCTCGCCGCTGCTGATCCGTTCGCGGCAGAGGCGCCGCAATTCAGCCAGCCAGGGATCGAAAGTTTCGGCGCGAGTCCAGTAGATCGGGCCGGGGCCGACCTGGCGCGGACGCGGATGCCGCTCCAGGTCGAGTAGAATGTCGGCGTCGTAGATGCCCAGGTCGAGATGACTCACCTCCTTTTCCTGCGCCATGGAATAGAGGGGGCGCGGCAGATCGATCCGGGCAGTGGTCGCCGGGGTCTCGTAGAGATCGGCGCAGAAACGCGGAAAATACTCGCCGGCCGCGGCGTCCGCGCGGCGCAGCAGACGGTTGACGACCACAATGCCGCGCTCGAAACGGCGCTCGATATACTTTTCCTGCCGATGATCAACGGCGTCCGCCAGGGGTTTGCCGAGATTGCAGTTGTATTCCGGCATCCACCAGATCTCTTGATGTCCGTGAAACGCGCCACCGGAGTCGTAGCCCCAATGGGCGCCTCCGATGCAGGCAAGAGCGAGACCGTAGCGGGCTTCGCGTCGGTCCGGAAGTGGGATCTGGTCATGGCGACGCCGGGTCTTGGAAGCGAGGAGGAAGAGACGCTCGGGGCGTGCGTAGGCGTTCTCCTCCACGGTCGCAATGGCCTTGAGAAGACGCCGCGGGGAACGGCTGCGAGTGAAGAGTCCCTCTTCGATCTGGCCATTGGCGTAGTCCAGATAGTGACGTTCCGGTTCGTCGAGAGTCCAGGGACCGCCGATCCCAACCAACAGTTTCCGGTCGCCCAAGCGAGCACGCAGAACGCGCAGCAGATCGATTTTGGATCGAATGTACCAGTCTTCAATCCAAGCCGCGCCGTGGCTGCTCAAGTCCGGGCGCCGATCGCCGTCGAGGTCGACGCGCGACTGAAAACGCTGCTGAAACACGCCCCGGCCGGCGAGGAGGTGACGCGCTTTGATCTGGTCCAGGAGCAGACCGTCGTAGAGGCCGGGGGCACGCTGGAAGACAAATCTCTCCACCTGGTCGACGAACCAGTCGCAGGCCGGTGGTTTCTGGTAGTTGACCGCCATCCAGCCATCGCCGGCCCATTCACCCGCCACCATGATCTTGAGCGAATCGGGTAGGCTGGCGTGGAGTTGGGCGAGGAAGGTGCCCTGCCGATCGGGACCAAGCGGCGGCAGATCGGTGGGCACATAGGCGAGAAAACGGATTCCGGGATGCAGTTCGCGGGCGCGCGAGAGAACGCGCTCCTGACGCAAGACGATCGGCTGCTTCGGCCAGACCAGATTCATGGTCACCAGGTCAAAGTGAGAGAGAGCGCGCGCGAGTTGCTCCAGTTGCTCCGCTGCGCGCCCCCGCTCGGCGGCAGCGGGGATCGAGCGGGCGGCGCGCTTGTGAGCGGGTGGTTCTACCAGGTCTTCGCGCATGCAGAATAGTTGTAGCCGGGGGAATTCACCGGGCTGCTTGTGCAGGGCAAAGTCGTTTTCCTGATCATAAATGCGATCGCATTCGTCGAGGAAGAAGCCGATTTCCCGACGCGACCACCGGCGATCAGCCACCTTGCGCAGCGTTGCGCGATCCTGGGGCAGCGCAGAAAAGGAAGGGGGTGGTGATGGGGCGGACGGCGCTTCGGGTGCGGGGGGTTGACCGGGTGATGGAGGCGGCGTGGAAGGCGCATCCAAGTCGGGGAGAGAGATGGCGGAGGCAAAGACCGGCCGCAGGAACCCGGAAAAAAGCACCAGTGCCAATACGGAACGGATGAAACTCTTGCGAAGCACGCGACGGAAGAGCGGGAGGAACATATGGAAATCCGATTCGAGAATGCCCCGGACCGCTCGCGGGAAGAGGGCCCGAGTCAGGGTGAACGAGGCGCAAGGTGGCGCTGTATGGCGTTATGGGGAATGCCCAGATCGATGCAAGAGGCCCCGTAACAGTGGTAGCCGAGGCGGGAATGAAAAGGAATGGCGGCGCCGCGAACGCTCCTCCAGAATCACGGCCACGGCAAATAGCAAGAGGCCGGCAGCCAGAACCGGCAAACACCAGGATCTGGAGCGATATTC
>JALXCG010000599.1 GCA_026991065.1 Gemmatimonadota bacterium
GTCACGCGGTGGAGCGCGCGACGCTGCGCGGTGACGTGGAGGAGGCCGCGGCTCTCGGCGAGCGGCTGGCCGCGCTTCTGCTTCAGCGAGGTGTGGAACCGTGGCTGGCGGAGTAGGCGCGGTTCCGCGCTTGGCGGTTACCCGGCCGGCCGATGGCCAGGCGGCCGCGGCGCGGGTCATTGCCCAGCTTGGGGGGGAAGCGGTGGCTTGTCCCACGGTGAGTGTGGAGCCACCGGAGAATGTGCCGCTGCTGCGGCGGGTTGCGGCGCGGCTGGACCGCTTCGATTGGCTCGTTTTCACCAGTGCCCGGGCGGTTGAGGCGCTGGTGATGGCGGGGGCGGAGTATCCCGGCAAGGGGCGACCACGGATCGCTGTCGTGGGGGCGGCGACGGCAAGAGCGGTGAGCGAGATCGGCTGGCCGATCGACTTTGTACCGGCCGCGGCCCGTGGGGCGACCTTGGCCCGGGAGCTGACGCGCGGGCATGTGCGTCCCGGCCATTTGGTGTTGCTGCCCCGCAGTGATCGCGCCCTGCGGGACCTGCCCGCGATTCTCAAGCGCGCGGCCGTGGAACTGGTGGAGGTGGAGGCGTATCGCACCCTTCCGCGCCGACTCTCCGCGGGCGAACTGGAGGCGCTGGGGCACATCGACGCTTTTCTGCTGGCTTCCCCCTCGGCGGTGTGCGGACTGGTCGGCGGCGTTGCCCCGGCGGCGCTGCGCAAGCTGCACCCGAAGGCCGGATTCGTGGCGATCGGGCCGACCACCGCGGCGGCTCTGCGCGCCAATGGTCTGCCGGTTACCGCGGAAGCGCCGCGCAGCAGCTTCGCAGCTCTGGTCCGCGCCGCCCTGGATGCTTGTCGCGGGGGGTGAGGTTTGGGCACCGAGCAGGCTACAATCAACGGCTCGCACCCCTGTGTTTCTCGATTCGTTGATTTGCCCGCAGCCAGGAGACCGTTCACCGATGCCTTTCCCCAGTCAGCGCCCCCGCCGTCTGCGCCGCACCTCCGGGTTGCGGCGCATGGTTCGTGAAACTCTGGTCAGCCCGGCCGACCTCATCGACCCGCTTTTCGTTGTGGAAGGCAGCGGCATCCACGAGGAGATTTCGTCGATGCCCGGCGTGTTTCGCGCCTCGATCGATCGCCTCGGCCGGGAGGTTGACGCGGTTCTCCAGGCGGGGATCCCGGCGGTGATCCTGTTTGGTGTGCCGGAGAGCAAGGATGGCGTTGGCTCCGGCGCCTACGCCGAGGATGGGATCGTCCAGCAGGCGGTTCGCTGGATCAAGCAGCGGGCGCCGGAACTCACGGTGATCACCGACCTTTGCCTTTGCGAATACACCGATCATGGGCATTGTGGCGTGATCGCCGGCGACACGGTTGACAACGACGCCACGCTGGAACTGCTGGCGCGCACGGCGCTGTCGCAGGCGGCTGCCGGCGCCGACATGATCGCTCCCTCCGACATGATGGACGGGCGCATCGGTCGAGTCCGCGAGGCATTGGATGAGGGTGGTTTCAGCGACCGCGCGATCATGAGCTATGCGGTCAAGTATGCCTCGGCTTTCTATGGCCCGTTTCGCGATGCCGCGGAGTCCGCGCCCGCTTTTGGCGATCGCCGCGCTTACCAGATGGATCCCGCCAATCGCCGCGAAGCGCTGAAGGAAGCGGCGCTGGATATCGAAGAGGGGGCGGACATTGTGATGGTCAAGCCGGCGCTTCCCTATCTGGATGTGCTGCGCGAGGTGCGCGACTACTTCGGCGATCTGCCGATTGCCGCTTACCAGGTAAGTGGAGAATACGCCATGATCCAGGCTGCGGCGCGCAACGGCTGGGTGGATGGGACCCGGGTGATGGTTGAGTCCTTGACCGCGATCAAGCGCGCTGGGGCGGACCTGATTCTCACCTATTTCGCCCGTCAGTTCGCCGCCCTGGCGCCGGAGCAGCGTGGGGCGTGAGCACGAGGGCTTTTGATCGCGTGGGGATTCGGCGCGCAGCGGGCCGGCTGCGGGGGCTCCTGCTCCCGCTCTTTGCGCCGCTCCTCTCCCCGTTGTCTCCCGCGGCAGCGCTGACCCTGCAGGATGCGCTCGGCTCGGCTCGTGCCAATGACGCATCCCTGGCCGCTGCCAAGGCGGAGCGGAGTGCGTCACGCGCGGCGACCCGGGAAGTGTGGGCCAGTTGGTTGCCCGTGGTTGAAGCGCGCCAGGTGATGACGCACCTCGATGACGCGACCGTGGCCCGGGCCAATCTCTTCACCGATGCCCTGGCCCCTTTTGACACCCTGGCCCCACCGCCGGACCTGGAGATTCCAGAGGTGAATCTGGACGATTTTCGCCTCTACCAGGATTCGCAGCGCAGTGAAATCACCGCCTCCTGGGCGCTTTGGGCGGGTGGCGCCCGGACCGCTGCGCTGCGCGCTGCTCACGCCGGTGAAGCCTTGGCCGATGAGAGCGTGGCGCTGCAGTCGCGAGAGGTGGAACTGACCACCAAGTTGGCGTTTCTCGGCGCCCGGCAGGCGACCCGCCAGGTTGCAGTGGCGCGTGCCGACCTGGAGCGCGTGGCTGCCTATGTGGAGGTCAGCGGCCAGCGGCTCGCGGTGGGCAAGGGGACAGAGCTGGATCACCTGCAATGGCAAGTGGCAGCCGCGGCGGCCCGCGCGGCCGTGGCCCGGGCCGCGGCCGATCTGGCGGAAGCGCGCGCCGAACTGGCGCAGGCACTTGGCCGCCAACTGGGTGCCGCCGAAGAGCTGGAGCCGGTCGTCGATGCCCGGGATCTGCCTGAAGTGGTGCGGGTGGAGCAACTGTGGTGCGGATCGGCAGCGAGTTCGGCGGCGGATTCAGGGAGTTTTGCGGCTCCCGGCGCGGCCATCGCGGAATGGGAGGCAACCCTCGGCAAGAGGGCTCCGGCGGTGCGCGCCGCCGCTGCCGCCGCTGATCTGGCCGCCGCTGCGGTTGGTGGCGCCACCGCGCAGTTGCTGCCCACTGTGGGAGTGGCCGGCAGCCTGGCGTGGCAGGCCAACCGCAGTTTGGCGCTCGACGGCTATCGGGAGTGGCACGCCTCTTTGGTGATCTCGGTTCCGCTTTTGCCGTTTGCCGGCGCCTGGTTCGATCGCGCCGAGGCCAGTGCCGCCGCCGCGGCGCAACGCTGGCGGGTGGTGGATGCCACGCGCGAGGCGCAGCGTGAACTGGCGGCGCGCGTCGCCCGGGTGGGCGCGGCCCTGGCGGAGCGCCGGCACGCCCGGGAGGAGGGGCGCCTGGCCGCCGCCGCTTTTGCCGCCGCCGAGCGTGCTTTCAGGGCGGGCCTCGCCGGGCGGCTGGAGTTGGAAGACGCGCGGGTGGCGCTGCGACGGGCGGAGTTGGCTGCAATCGCCGCCGAGGCACAGGTGCGCGCCGAAGCCGCTCTGCTGCGCTTTCTGGTGGGTGATGACGCACTTTTCGGCGGGGAGTCTTTGCCATGATCAGTCGCTTGCGCTCCTTTTCCGCGGGTTGCCTGCTGGCGCCGCTTGTCGCCGCCATTCTCAGCGGCTGTCGCGACGACTCCGGCAGTGCGGATTCTGCATCTGACCCGGGCGGAGCTTCCGCGGCCGTCACCGCGACCGCACCGATCGCCGTTGAGACGGTCGTCATTGCCGCGGCTCCCTTCGCCACCACCATTCGGGCGACCGGCGTGGTGGTTGCCGCGCGCGACATCTGGCTCGCGGCCGAGAACGGCGGGCGTGTGGTGGAGCGTTGCGTCGACCCGGGCGCCACGGTTGCTGCCTCGACCCCGCTGCTGCGGCTGGATCCGGAGCCGGCCGAGATCGCCATCGCCCAGGCGGAAGCCGCGCTGGCGGCCGCTCGCGCCCAGGCCGATGCCGCGACCCGGGAATGGGAGCGGTTGCAGACTCTCCACCAGAGCGGCGACATCACCGATTCCGCGCGCGACAGCGCCGACCTTGCCCGCCGGCAGAGCGCCGCGGCGGTCGGTCAGGCGGAGGCCGGCCTCCGTGCCGCCCGGCGGGCTCTCCGCGAAGCCACGCTGCGCGCTCCCTGGCCGGCACACATTGCTCAGGTGACGGCCGATGTCGGCGCCACGATCGCTCCCGGTTATCCGGTGCTGCATCTGCTCTCCGCCGACTCGCCGCGAATCGCCCTGGGGCTGCCGGCGCGCGATCTGGCAACCCTCGCGGTGGGGGACAGCGCGGTCTTTGAGCTGATCGACCCGCCGCATGCCCGCGGTCGCGCCTGTTTGCGCAGCGTGAGTGCCGCGCCCGACCCGACGACCCGAACCTATGCTCTGGAGCTGGACCTGGCGCCGCCACTGCCGGCCGCTTTGCGGGTGGGGATGGCTGCTCGTGTCACGCTGCCCGGGGCCGTGGTCGATGCCGCCATCAGCATTCCGCTGCGTGCTTTGGTGGTCCGCCGCGGCGAGAGTTATGCGTTCGTGGCGGTGGATGGGCACGCCGAAAAGCGGGCGCTCACACTGGCGGAGCGCAGCGCCGGCCGGGTGCGCGTGGAGCGCGGGTTGCGGCCGGGTGATGCGCTGATTGTGGTCGGGCAGAGCGAGCTGCTGGACGGGAGCCCGATCACGGTTCGGCGGGCGGCGGCGCGGTCCGCCTCCGCCCCCGCTCCTGCTGAAT
>JALXCG010000600.1 GCA_026991065.1 Gemmatimonadota bacterium
CGGCCGCTGATTCCCCCTTCGGCAACCGCCTGCTCGACCGCGCTCAGTTGCTTGAGCGAATCGCCGCAAACTCCGCGCGTCTACGTCGCGACGCGGTTTCCGCGCCGGCGGCGGTGATGTTGGTCGAGATCTTCGCGGCGGCGAACGACGAGTGCCTGATCGCGCGCGCCGGCATGCGGCTCCTGCAGTGCACACGCCTCCTGGATGCTGTCGCCTACATGGGCAACCGGCGGTTCGCGCTTCTGCTGGAGAATCCCGGGGAACCCCGCGACCTGCTCGCCCTCGCCCATCGAATTCGCGACTCCCTGGCAGTTGCGGAGAGCGGAGGCGAGGCCGGGTCCCGCATCGGCTGCCGCATCGGCATCGCCCTCAATTCGGCTCTGAGCAGCGGACCGTTGGAAGTGCTGCACCACGCCGACCTGGCTCTCGGGCAGCGCGGTGCTCCGCCCGCGGCAGACGCGACCGACACATCCGGCGACGTAGCAATCTTCGACGACATCCTGCAGCGCAAGGGTGTCGCCGCGCTGGCCATGGAAGCCGCTCTGCGAACCGCGGTCGCCGAGCAAGCACTGGTCCTCCATTACAGCCCGGTCATGCTCCCCGGTTCAACCCGAATGCGGGAGGTCCACGCCCGCCTCCACTGGCCACAGGCGAGCGGCGGGCAGCTCGACGCCGCGGCCTTCATGCCGGCGGCATTGCGTGCCGAACTCCTGCCGCGAATCAGCACTCAACTGCTCGAAATGGCCTCCGCGCAAGCCGCCGCGATGCTCGAGATCACCGGCGTAGCCGCGCTCATACCGATCACCGTGGAGGCATTCGGCCCCGAGATCCTCGACGCCGCCTACCCGGCGCGTTTGCAGGTGGCGCTGGAACAGACCGAACTGCCCCCCGAGGCGCTCCGCGTCGAAGTGGATGGAGCGCTTGCCCTGACCGATCCGGAGGCACTGGAGCGCGCCCTCCGGAGACTCCGTGAAATCGGCGTCGGCCTGGCCCTCACTCATTTCGGCAACCTTCCCCAGGGCCCCACCTGGATCGGGCGGATGCCGCTCGACCGCCTGGTCCTGGATCCCGTCACGTTGGGCGCGCTGGGGCGCGAGCGACGCAGCGCGGCGGTGGCCGGCGCCCTCATCTCTCTGGCGCACGCACTCGGCCGACAGGTGCTGGCCGACGACAACGGAGACCCACTCCGGGAGCACGCCCTGGCCGACTTGGGCTGCGACCTGATTCGCCGCCCCGAAGCAAACCAACCTGCCGCGAATGGAGAAGCGCTGCTCAACGCCCTGCGTGATTCACCGCCGCGGGCGACCGCGCGCTCCTGAGCGATGCGCCCCACTCACCGGTAGGGACACTCCACCGGCCCAAAACAGATCAGCTCCTGGCGATGGCGGCGCAGACTATCGTCCCAGCGATCGAGAACGATCTCCGCCGCCATGCGGCAGCCCCAGATGCAACGCGCGCAATAGAGATCGAAAAGATAAGCGTCGATCGCCTGTGGCCGCCGGCGCTCATAAACCACGGCGTCCGGTGGCACCTCCAGCCAGGGAGGAGGCGCAGCGACCTCCTTGCCATCGCCGCGCGCAACCACTTCCAGGCTCCCGGCCTGGATATACTCGGCCGGATCGGCGCTCTCATCCCGTTTCCCGGCCCCATCGGCGCGCGGCGCGCCGGCGCCACGCAGCGTATCCCCGGCGCGCAACTGGTGACGGTGGTGGGTTCCCTTGCCAACCGCAAGGGTAAAACTCCCCATCTCATCGCCGATCGTCCCCTCCATCTGGAGCACATAACCAAGGAACGACCGGCTCTCGGCAGTGAACGAGCGGAGAATGTGGATCCGCGGCTGGATCGCAACCACAACACCGTGCCAACTGATCGATTCTTGGGACATTCGACGCCCGGAACGCCGCCGTGCCATCGGACTCTCTCCAGGATCGCCGGCATCTTTCGCTGCCAATGCGCATGCGAAGGGGAGAGAGCGGCGATCGATCTCTGCTCGTCACTCGAACTGCCGCGGGCGGCGCTCCGAGCTTGGCAAAAATTTGAGTATACACTAGAAATAGCGGGCGCCGGCGATCATCATCGGCATTCGTGGCGTTTGGGAACGCGAACTCCGCGCGCACTTCTGCACATGCACAAGATTGGCCAGGTCGAAGAGTGGCACACAAGCCAAACCGATGGTATTCGCGGAGCCCCGAGCCGGGTGCGGCACCGCCCGCGCCCGGGTGGACGCCGCTTCTCGATCCCCTGATCTTCTCCGGAACCTGGGTCGCCCTGGCCGCCGCCGCGCTCACCGCCGCCTGCACCCTCAGCCTCGGCAATTCTCCCACCTGGCGGCTTCTCGGCGTCGTCTTCAGCGGCACCTTGGTGATCTACAACATCGATCACCTGCGCGACCTCCGCCGCGACTCCCGCACCGCCCCCGCCCGCACCGCATTCGTCCGGCGCCACCGGCGCGCTCTCACGCTGCTCACCCTGCTTGCCGCGCTCCTCGCCGTGCTCTCCGCCGCCCTCCTCAACCCCATCGCCAGCGCCTCGCTGGCCCCGATTCTGGCGCTCGGCCTGCTCCATCGGCGGCTCAAGCGCCGACGCGCCGTCAAAGTGGTCTACACCGCCGTCGCCTGGATCGGCGTCACCGTGCTCTTCCCCTCCCTCATCGGCCCTCAGCCCCACCAGTGGCCCCGCATCGCTCTCGGCATCGGCCTGGCGCTGCTCGCCAACTCGTTGGTCTCCTCGGCCAAAGCGCGGCGGCACAGTCGCCCGGCACGCTGCGCCGTCCCGCCCGGCGTGCTCCCCAGCGGACGCGCCCTGGCCGCCGCGGGCGCACTCCTCCTGGCATTCGGCGGCAACACCGCCGCGCCACGCCCCCTCGCCGCGGTGCCGCTCGCCACCCTGCTGGCGCTGCTGCGCCCCCAACGCAGCGAGCGCTACCTGCTCACCGTGGTCGACGGCGCCCTCCTGGCCGGCAGCCTGCTGGCCCTGGGAATCCACGCCATCTCCTGACCCTCAACCGCCGGCGCTCAGCCCTTGCGCTCCACCCGCCGCGGAGCATTCATCACCATCCGTCGGTCCATCCCGGCGTAAGCCGGGCCGTAGGGCGCACGCGGCACAAACCGGCCCGCGCCACGCTCCGCCCGCACCTCGCCATCCGCCCAGATGTGCCGCCCGGCGCTGATCGTGTGCACCGCCACCCCCTGCACCTCGAGCCCCTCGAACACATTGAAGTCGTTCTGCTGATAGTGGTTCCGCGCGGAAATCGTCTTGCTCTTCTGGGCATCGAAAACCACCAGATCGGCGTCCGATCCAACCCGCACCACCCCCTTGCGGGGATACACATTGAAGATCCGCGCGGCATTCGCCGAGGTCACCGCAACAAACTCATTGGCCGTAATCCGCCCGCTGTTCACCCCCAACTCCCACACCACACTCATGCGATCCTCAACCCCGCCGCAGCCATTCGGGATCTTGGTGAAATCCTCCAGCCCCATCCGCTTCTGCTCCTTGGTGAAGGTGCAGTGATCGGTGCCGACCGTGAGCAGATTGCCCGCCTGCAGCGCCCGCCACAGCGCCTCCGGATGCCCCTTCGGCTTGAAACAGGGGCTCATCACATGCCCCGCGGCAAAATCCCAATCCTGGTCATAGTAGACCGAATCGTCCACCGCCAGGAAACCGGCCAGCGTCTCGCCAAAGACCCGCTGCCCGCGCAGCCGCGCCCGCGTCACCGCCTCGGCCGCCTCGCGCGCGCCGATATGCACCACATAGAGCGGAACCTGCAGCACATCCGCCAGCGCGATCGCCCGCGCCGTGGCCTCCGCCTCCACCGCCGCCGGGCGCGACTGCGGATGCCCCTCGGGGCCGGTGATCCCACGCTGCAGCATCTCCTCCTGCAAGTGGTAGACCAGCTCGCCATGCTCCGCATGCACCGCCGCGATCGCCCCCACCTCGCGACAGCGCGAGAACCCCGCCACCAGCTCCTCATCCGAAACCATGATGGCGTTCTTGTAAGCCATGAAAAACTTGTAGCTGTTGATCCCCCGCTCGCGCGTAACCTCGTCCATCTCCCGCGCCACGCGCTCATCCCAGCCCGTGATCGCCATGTGGAAACCGAAGTCGGTGGCCGCCTTGGCCGCCCGCTCCTGCCACGTATCCACCGCTTCGAGCAGCGACCCGCCCTTCGGCGGAATCACAAAATCGATGATCATCGTGGTGCCGCCGGTCGCCCCGGCCACGGTCCCGGTGTAAAAATCGTCGATCACCCGCGTGCCCATGAAGGGCAACTCCATGTGGGTGTGCGGGTCGATCCCCCCGGGCATCACCAGGCAGCCGCCGGCATCGATCTCCTCGGTCCCCGCCGGCACCTCCAGATCCAGCCCCACGGCGGTAATCTTGTCCTCTTCGCAATAAACGTCCGCCCGAGTCGTATGGTCGGCATTGACCACCGACCCTCCCCGAATCACGATGCCCATGGTTCACTCCAAACTGTCCAGGATCCGGCGCCCCGCAACCGCTTGCCGGCGCGGCGATCACCTCGCGGCACGCTCTCCGGCCGCGACCCCCCAAGAATACTCCAAACCACCGCCCGCCGACAGAAGAAGCGCCGCGCTCCGCCAGCACC
>JALXCG010000601.1 GCA_026991065.1 Gemmatimonadota bacterium
GCGGCTCCGCCTACGCCCTGACCGGCGCCATCTTTGCCCGCGACCGCGGCATGATCGTCCACCTGGCGGATCGCCTGCGTCACACCGCCGGCAACTTCTATATCAACGACAAGCCCACCGGCGCGGTGGTCGGCCAGCAACCCTTCGGCGGCGGTCGCGCTTCCGGCACCAACGACAAAGCGGGCTCCAAGCTCAATCTGCTGCGCTGGGTGTCGCAGCGCACCATCAAAGAAACCTTCGTCCCGCCGACCCACTTCGGCTACCCCTTCCTGGGCGAGGAGTAGCGGCGAAGCGCTTGCGGCGACCGCGTCCAATGGGGGCGGCCGCCGCCGGCCGAGCCGGACCAGACCGGGGATTGGAGTTTCGCCGGCGATGGAATCGAACGACCAACTCCGTTGGCGCCAGCGCCTGGAGAACTACCGCAAGGCCTGCGTGCAACTGGAAAATGCCTGCGGCAAAAAGGAGTACAGCGACCTGGAGAGAGCCGGTCTGGTGCAGGTTTTCGAGTTTTCCTTTGAACTTGCCCGGAAGACCCTGAAGGATCTGCTCCTCTACGGCGGTTACGATGTGACCACTCCGCGCGAGGTGCTGCGGCGGAGTTTCGCCGCTGGTTACTTGGGCGAAGCGGATGCCGAGACACTGCTGGATGCGCTGAAGAAGCGCAATCTGCTGGCCCATACCTATCGCGAGGAGTTGGCGCAATCCGCTCTAACGCTGATCCGCGAACGCTACTTTCCCGCTCTGCGCCGACTGCTTACCCGGCTCGAAACCGAGGCCCGGCGGTGAGCGATGGGCTCAAGGCGCGCTACCGCCGGCAGATCATCGCCATTCTCGGCGCCAATCCGCGCGTGGAGGCCGTGGTTCTTTTCGGTTCGCGCGCTTTGGGCAGTTTCACTCCGGCGTCGGATGTGGACCTGGCGCTCTACGGCGACCAGTTGACTCTGACCGATCTCGCCGACCTGCAGGCCGAGATCGAAGCGACCAGCATTCCGCAGCAGGTGGACCTGGTGCTGGCGCACCGGATCGACAGCGAGCAGTTGCGGGCGCACCTCCGCCGCCACGGTGTCGAGTGGTTGCGCCGGCGGCCCGCAGATGGAGCCGGAGCCCGCGCGCCCGGGCGGCGAAAGTGAGCGGGCCGATCTGCCAGGGGGCGTGCAGGAGAACCTTCCTCAAGGTCGAAACAGATCCACACGGGAGGGCAGCGTGTACACGCGTGCGAGTTCGACCAGCCGGTTGATCGCCTCGGGCTCGAGTTCGACCTGTCGCAGGCCCAACCCGATCAGGTCCTGGTGAAACTCACGGAGTTCTTCCTCCAGAAGCAGGTCGGGAACGGCGAGTTCGTGCGGCAAAGAGAAGAGCTTGACGAGCAGGCCTGCCGCATCGAAGTCAAGGAAGATGTTCGTGTCACTGATGAGCAGCGGCACCCACCACCTCCCAAGGGTTCTGCTCTCTCATCTCCCGAGTGCTGATACCGAGGAGTTCCGCCGCCTTCGCCGTCGAGATCATGTTCTCGGCCAGCGCCCGTTGCACGAGCTGCTCATGCAATCGAGAGACTTCCTGAGGGAAAGGGTCTCCCGGCTCCTCTGTGCGCCACCCCAGCTCGTTGAAGGACTTGAAGATACTGGTGCTGAGGGAGTGCGAAATGATCCCGAGTTCGTGCGCACGGTGAACCCAGCCCGCCATGCTCAGCCCATACTCGTGCTTGAGGAGGAGCAGCTCCTGACTACCAAGCTGCGTGCGGTGCGGTCCGAGGGCAGCGCAGGCGCGCTCTCGCGGAACCAAGAACGCCCCGGCGAATCGGTTGCACGCTTGTTCCTCGTCCAGCCCCGGCGGAAGCCGTCCATCGAGAACCAAATGGCCGAGTTCGTGCGCGAGGGTGAATCGTTGACGGTCGCCGGGCCACTCCCGTCCCACCACGATGATCGGAGTTCCATCGGCGGTGGCGGCCAGTCCATCGAAGCGCGCGCCCTCAGGAACCTCGATGATAACAACCAGGATCCCGTGTTCCTCAAGCACCCCCACTACGCTGGCAATCGGATCCTGCCCGAGTCGCCAGGCTTTGCGGACCTTCAGCGCGACCGACTCAACATCATCGAGATCATGCACCTCTGGAAGACGACGCGGTACCTGGAACGACTCGATCGGGGAAATGGGGTAGAGTGTCAGCGTCTCAAGGAAGCGTTCGACATGATCGATAACAATCGCCTCGATCTTTGCGAGGATTTTCTTGGGCAAAGACGGTTCCTTGCGATACCGGATGCCTTGAAGTGCTGGCGAACTGGAACGGAAGAAGTACTCGACGCGGACTCTGAAGGCACGTCCAAGTGCGATCAGCGTCTTCGAGTTCGGGGTGAGTGTGCCCCGCTCGAATTTCGATATCGCCATTGCGCTGAGTCCGACGAGTTCTGCTGCCCGTCGTTGCGATAGCCCTGCTGCGATGCGGGCACGCTTGATTCGATCTCCCAACATGGCTACCCTCGGTTTACGTTGTTGTGCGGTTTCATTAGAAATGTAAACCCACCGGGTAGCATTGGCAAGCATGCTCTTTCTGGAGAGGCAGGTCGGAACTTCCAGGAGCCTGTTGCGCATAGGCTTTCGAGCCCCGCCTTCGGGCCTGCTTCGAGATCAAGGCGCTGAGTCCCCAGGGTGGCTCGGTGGTGGAGGATCGCAACCATCTCACCCTGCAAGACGCACGACGACCGTTGCTCTTCACTTTCGTTGGCACAGTCCTTTGCACCTGAGCATTGCCAATCACCCGTCCCGGGACGGGTGGGTCGACCCTGCGCCCGCGGTGGCAGCTACCGCCCCTCGCTCTCCGGCGCGGCGAAGCCGAGCCCGGCCAGCAGCTCCTCCGCCGCCGCTTGCTCCGCCGGCGGCACCTGCACCGCAATGGGGACGAAGGGGCCGAAAAAGTGCAGCAGAGTGCGGGCGCCGGCGGCACGCAGATGGAGCCGGAGCCCGCGCGCCCGGGCGGCGAAAGTGAGCGGGCCGATCTGCCAGGGGGCGTGCAGGAGCCCGGCCGTGACCAGCTCCGGCTCAGCGCACCGGGCGCGCCAGTCGCGATAGATATCCAGCCCCACCGCGGCGATCAGGGCGGCCGCGGAGATGGGGATCAGCGGGAGCCGGATCCAGAGCTGCAGGAGCCCGCCGGCGCCGAGCAGCAGCACATAAGCCAGGGCCTGCTTCAGCACGCCGGGGGGATCGCCGCCGTCGCTCCCCTCCGCCCCGCCGCCGAGCCGCAGCGCCCGCTCCCGCGCCGCCGCGACCGCGTCCGCCGGGTTGAAGAGGCGCGTGCAGATCACGCCGAGCAGGGCGATCAGCAGCAGGTTGGCCAGGAAAAAGGGGAGCGTGCCCGCCAGAGTGGTCGCCTGGATTGCCGCCAGCAGCCCGGCGAAGCGGACCATGATCCCGGCCGCATAGAGCGGAATCGTGCCGGAGGCCGGCTGGGCGACGCTGAAACCGGTGTTTGCTGTGCTCCCACTGCTGAGCAGCCGCAGAGTCGCGACGCCCGCCGCGATCGGAATCAGCAGCGCCAGGGCGAGCGCCAGCGGCGTGACCCCGCCCTCTTGGCCGACCTGACCCAACGCGCGGGCGCAGCCGGCCACCAGCGCATAGAGATAGGGCGCGGCGATCAGCACCGCCATGCCGTTGCCCAGCCCGCGGCGGTCGATGACCCGGGCCAGCAGAAGCAGAAAAGCGGTGCCGGCGAGAAGCGAAATCGCCATGACGCCGCCGGAGAGGAGCGCGGAGCCGCCGAAACCGCCCAACTGGCCGCCGTGCGCCGCCAGCCGGGTCCAGCCGAGGGCGAGATAGAGCGTGATGAAGAGCCCCAGAATCTCCGCTCGCAGAGTCAGGCGGGCGCGGCCGCGGAGCGGAAACTGCCGCCAGCGACGCCAGCCGGGAAGCAGCAGCGAGAGTAACTCGACCCCAATGAAGCCCACCACAATCGGCTTCAGCCCCAGCGCCAGGATGTTGGGCGGCGCGGGCTGCCAGCCCAGGCCCGGAGCGGCGCCGAAACCGGGCAGGGGGATGGCGCGGCCGAGAAGCGCGGCGGCCACCGCGGCGAGGGTGACCAACAGACGCCGCTGGGCGTCGGAGAGAGTGGAGACCGCCGTGGTCTCCGGCGCGAGATCCGGATTCTTTGACATCACAGTACCTCCACCCGCACCGTAGCAGAGCAATCAGTTGGCGCGAACCCGGCGCCGCAACAGACCAGCCGTTCTTCTTTTGTCGCCGCTTTTTTTTGAAGTGCTCCGGCCGCGCGAATCCCCGCGCCGCGGCTCCCGCCAGCGGGGCAGAATGCGGCGCCGGACCGCCGGGATCCCGCCGAAAGGGGTGGCTGGAAGAGCGGAGCGGGGGGTTGGCTCCAGGATGGTTCGGAGACGCCGCAATGACGCGCGGCGGCGGAGCGCGAGAGATGAGCCCGCGCCCCGCGCGCGCGGAGGATGCGGCGGATTCGGCCAGGAAGGGACGGCCCGGCGCGGCATCCTGCCCCGCTGCGAACCGCGCCGGTGGAGAGGACTTCCGTTGCCGGAGCGGTTTCAAAAAGAAGAAAGGCGAACCGGCCCGGGCGCGGTTCGCAGCGGGGCAGGATGC
>JALXCG010000602.1 GCA_026991065.1 Gemmatimonadota bacterium
GTCAGCACCGCCGGTGCTCGGGGCGTTTGATGCGGCTCCACCCGGGGTGCGCGCGGCCGCCCTGTCCGGCGCCTATGGTGGTCTCGGCAGCGATCCGGAAGCGCTTGCCTGGAATCCGGCGGGGATCGGATTCGCGCTTGTGCCGGCGTTGAGGAGTACCGCGAGCCGACCGTTCGGCCTGACCGATCTTGAGCAACACGTGTTCACCTGTTTGTGGCCGTGGCGCGGCTGGAGCCTGGGTGGTGGCTACAGTTCCATGGGGCGCACGGATTACTACCGGGAGAGCGTCTTGACTGTTGGCCTGGCGCATCGTTGGGGGCGGGAGGTTGCTGTCGCCTTGACCGTGAAAGCCCTGGCCCTGGATCTGCGGCCGACCTACGGCGCGGACTGGGGGTGTGACATGGGAGCGGGCCTTGGGTGGCGACCGCGACCCGGTCTGCGCTTTGGTCTGGCCGGCGACAATCTGCGGCGCAGCGGGATCGGGCGGAGAACACAGGTGCGTCCGCCCCGCACCTGGCGTGTTGGAATTGCGCGGCAGTTTGATGCCGGCGCCTGGCTTGCCGTGGATCTGGTGGCGAAGAGTGACCGCCCGCTCGATTTGCGTTTGGGGCAGGAGATCACACTGGCCGGAAGGCTGGCACTGCGGGCGGGAGTGCGGACCGCTGTCACCCGCGGGTGGCCGGCGGTTCCCACGCGCTATTCGCTCGGCGGCGGTGTGAAACTGTGGCGTCTTCGGGTCGACTATGCATTTGTCTCTCATCCACAGCTGGGTGGGACGCACCATCTGGGGATCGGGCTGGATGCCGGCGATCCGAAGGAATCACCGGCCGCCGGCAGCGGTGCACCGAAAGTGGTGATGCTATCTCCCGCCCGGCGCGTGGATCTGAATCGAGCAGATGTCGAGACCCTGACAACCGTGCCCGGCATCGGTCCGGTCCTGGCCGCGAGAATCGTTGCCTACCGGAACGGTCATGGACCCTTCACGGACATCCGAGAGTTGAGCCGGATTCCCGGAATCACTCCGGAGCAGGTCTCCCGCTGGAGCCCCTGCTTCGAGATTGCGCCGCGGTAACAAGCGCGGGTGACAACGCGCGACAGCTTTTAGAGAACCGGGGTGTTCAGCCGCGGTGTGGTGATCCAGAGAACCCGGGAGATTCCGGCGGCGAGATTGGTGACCGAGTGGGGACGGTCGGCGTGGAAGTGGATTGCGGAGCCGGATTTCACACGCAGTGTGCGCCCCACGATGTCAACCGCGATCTCCCCCTCCAGGACCAGGCCACATTTTTCACCGTGATGGACCATCAGTTCACGCGAAATGAATCCCTCCTGGTACTGGACTTCGATCACATCCAGAAGGCTGGATGTGAAACCGCTGGAGATCGCGCTCAGCTCCGCGTCTCCGAGGTCGGAGATCACGGTCACCCGATCTTTCGGCGTAGTAACCACAATCTCCGCCGCGCTGTCATCTTCTATGAAATGGACGATCGGCGCGTCCAGCGCCTTGCTGATCTTGGAGAGGCTGTTGATCGTGGGCGAGGTGCGCCCGCGTTCGATATCCGAAATCAGTGCCGGCGAGACTCCTGCTTTCTGAGCCACGTCGCGGAGCGTCATCTTGCGCTCCGAGCGCTTCTGCTTGATGCGCTTACCGACTTCTGTGGAATCGACCATCTCGGAAGACCTCCGGCACGTCCGCGTGCATCGTTTTTGAGCAATTTGGCCCTTGCCACTCCCTCCGACGTAAGGGCGCTTGAGCCAATTTGGGTTTAGCTTTGCAGCTCGATGCTGTCAATAGGGTATGTGGGCGGATCGGCCAATGGGAGTTCGAGAATCATTGCAGGAGAGGCATCCGTCGAGCTGCCCGGAGCACCGAACGGCTCCCGGGGAGTAACGCCGAGCGATCGGCAGAGTTGGTGAAATGTATCGAGATCCATCGCCCCTCGGTCAAATGCCGGCAACGCTCCGGTGGCGGCGAGTTCCGTTGTTCCGGATCCAGCGTCGTCGGATCGATTTTCGGCGGAAAAGAGCAACTCGACACTGCTCGGGCCGGTTGTTGTGCTCAAGACGATCCGCGCCGGTCGAGGATGGGAGTCAAGAGCAGGCGCGGCAAGCACGCGCAGCGCGCAGAATACCAGTTGACGCACCTGGAACGGCGCAATGGCAACATGTCGAACTGCCGCATCCGCGTCCAATTCCAGGCGCAGTTCCAGGTCATCAAAAGAGTTGAGCCGGCTGCTGAAATCGATGATGGCAGCCAGCTGCGGACCCAAGGGGGATGCCGCCGGTGTGGCGAACGAGGGAATGAAGCGGGAGATGCCATCGGTCAGCGCGACACACTGGTCGATCTCGCGGTTCAGAGTTGTCAGATCATCCGCGACCTTTTGCCACAGACCGAGATCCCGGTGCACCGGGATCAACTGGGCACAGCCGCTGATCACATGGAGATGGTTGTTGATTTCGTGAGCGGCCTCCGCCGCGGCACGGCCCAGCTCCGCCAGCGCATAAGCTGCCGCCGATGGGTTGGCCGCTACAGAGGGCTGTTGATCAGAGAGAGCGCTCGGTGCGGAAGAGAAAGAGTTCATGGTTCTCAGCTCCACGCGAAGAGATATTGTGGACAGCTGTTCACAATGATCGACAGGAGCGTGGGAAGTTACACTTTTTGTTGCGGTTTGGAGCCATTGGCCGCATCGACCACCCGGATCAGAACGAGAGCGCCAGGTCCGGGTCCGGGTCCGGCAGGGGTTCCATCAGCCCCTCCGAAGCGAGACTGACGTGTTGCCCATCGCCGATGATCACGTGGTCAAGCACATCGATTGCCAGCAACCGAGCAGCACGCACCAGTTTACGCGTCAGCGCCAGATCCTCGGGGCTGGGCGAGGGGTCGCCGGATGGGTGATTGTGAACAAAGATCAGGGCCGCTGCCGCCTCGATGACACCGGGGCGCAGCGCCTCCCGCGGGTGGACGATCGCGGCGGTCAGGCTCCCTTCCGCTACCTGCACGGCGCGCAAAAGACGATGGCGCCCATCGAGCAGAAGAGTGAGAAACACCTCCTGCTTGCGGTCGCGGAGGTGGGGCTCGAAGTGGGCAGCCACGTCCGCGGCGGAAGCGATCGGCTGGCCGGCGGGAAGAGGGCGCTGGGCCACTCTCCGGCCCATCTCGAAGGCGGCGGCGATGCGCGAAGCCTTCGCCGGCCCCAGGCCCGCGCACTGTTCCAGTTGACCGCTCGGCATGGACGAGATTCGCCTCAAGCCCCCTCCCGACCGCAGCAGATTAGCGGCGAGGAGGGTGACCGGCTGCCCCTTGGCGCCGGTGGCCAGCAGCAGGGCCAGCAATTCAGCATCGGTCAACGCTGCAATGCCGGCGCTGCGCAGTCTCTCGCGCGGCATCGCCGGCGCAACCGTGCAGTCCCGCTCGTCCGCGGGCAGTACGCTCGATTCCTGATCATCTTTGGCCCGTGGAAAGGCGGGGGGGAGCAGAGGGGTGGAAAATCGACCCCTCGGGTGGTCTTGATTTGGCACGTTGTGGTTCCCTCCAGTTCATGCTGAGGACAGACAAGTAGCGTGTTCACTTGGGGTTTTCCGAATCAGCCAGGTGCGACCCAAGGCCCCGCCGGGAGTTCCCGCAATCTGCATGCCACACGCCGCGGCAGCCGGCCGGGAAACCAATCATTCGGCGGATTGAGGTAGAATCCGCCCATGTCACAACTCACCATTTTCCAGCGCCTGGCGGAACTCACTGCCGCGGGTGAACCATTTGTTCTGGTCACCATCATCGCCACCCAGGGGTCGTCGCCCCGGCACACCGGCACGCGCATGATCATCCTCCGCGATGGCTCAGTCGAAGGCACCATCGGTGGTGGTCGCCTGGAGGAGGAGGTGCGGGCCAAGGCCCGGGAAGTGTTTGCTTCCGGGCAGCCGCTGCGGCACAGCTACCGTCTTGGCGCCGACCTGGCCATGTGTTGCGGCGGCGGGGTCGAGGTCTTGATCGAGCCGATCGGCAACGCTCCCCGGCTTCTGCTCTTCGGCGCCGGCCACGTGGCGCAGCCTTTGGCGGGAATCGCCGCGCAGGTCGGATTTCGCATCTCGGTGGTGGACGCTCGTCCCGGCTTCGCCACGGTCGAGCGCTTCCCGGACGCCGTGGAGCACTACAGCGAGGATCCCGGCGATGCGGTCGACGTGCTCAACCCGGGTGCCGGCGACTACGTGATCATCGCCACCCACGAACACTCCCTGGACGAAGCACTTCTGCGTCGCCTGATCACCCGTGACCTTGCCTACCTTGGCTTGATCGGCAGCTTCCCGAAAGTGGCGCGCTTCCGCGCCCGTCTGCGCAGCGAAGGCCTGAACGCAGAACTCTTCGCCCGGGTCCACGCCCCAATGGGCTTCGCGCTCGGCGCCGAGACTCCGGCCGAAATCGCTGTTGCCGTGGTCGCCGAGATGATCCACCGCCGCCGTCTTGGGCCGAAGGGTGGCTGCGTCGCCCCCCTCGCTGAACTGCCTCGTGGTTCCCGCGCCCCCGCCGAGTCGCCACATCCCTTACAATAGAAGAGCAGTCTCAATACTCATGCCGGAGGCGAAGCATATGCG
>JALXCG010000603.1 GCA_026991065.1 Gemmatimonadota bacterium
TCTGTTGATTTTGGACGATCAGGTGGCCGAAGCGCGGAAGCTGCTGCTGCAAATCAGAGGAAAGTATCGGCGGTCGGCGCGGGAGCTACTCGCGGAGATCGATTGAGTTGCGCGCGGTGCCGGGGTTGCCGACGAGGATGAACGCCGCCCAGTCATAGGGGTGACAGAGGGAGGACGGTGCGCCGGCGGCGGAGCCGCGCAGAAAGCGGATCCGGGTGCGGCGCAGGATTGTGCTGAGGCTGTGGTCGGGCGTCCGCGCCAATTCGGCGAAGAAGGTGCGGGCGAAGAGCGCCGCGCTGCGGTCGTTGACCGGCCAGAGAGTGGCGAGCACGCTGCCGGCGCCGGCAACGCGAAAACTGCGGGCGAGAGCCAATTCTCCTTCGATGTGGGAATGTGGTCCGCGGGCGGTGGCGCAGGCGTTGAGCAGCACCAGTCGCGCACGCAGCGGAACTTGGGCGATGCGATGGGCCGCGACCCGGTCGATGGAGCCCGCGGCGAGCGCCTCGGCGGCCGGTTCGGAGCCGGGGGTGGTGGAGGCTGGGGCGGCAAAGGCGATGGCGGAGCGCTCCGGCAGGTCGTGGTTGATCCAGGCGTGGGTGGCCAAGTGGATGAATTCGGCTCTTGGGGCCAGGCGGCAGTAGTTCGCCCAGGTTGCTTCGCGCCCCACGCAGACCTGGGCGCCCGGCAGGTTGGAGGCTGCGTCGGTGATCTCCGCGGTGGCTTCAGGGAGTGGCGCGATGGCAACTCCGCGCATGTCGGCTGCCGTGGCTGGAGGGGCGCCGGCCGCGGCGGCACTCAGGGCTCCACCCAGGCCGAAATAGCTGAAGTCTGCTTTGCTCGCGGGGGTCGCTGGAGCCAACTCGGGGTCCAGCGCGGCGGCGGATTCGCTGTAGATGATCTCGACCCGATCGAAGAGGTAGGAACAGTTCTCGAAGCCGTTTTCCCAGGGGTCGGTGGGCGCGGTGGGGAGCAGTGCGAAAGGGAACCGGGACAGCGCACCATCGGGGGCGATGAGCAGACGGCGAGTGGCGGGTTCGCGCTCCAGCACCGGCGCGATGAGCTTCTGGTAGAGCGGCCAGGCGCTCTCGGTGGGTTCGTAGGTTTCGCGTAGCAGGGGATCGGGTTGCATGTGCCGCAAGACGGCTTCGACCCGCTCCTCAATCTCGGCCGCGCTCCAGGCCAGAGGATGGCGCCAGGCCGAGTGGGGAGTGACGACCAGGAGCGTCATGCGCCGGCCGACCACGCGGAAGAGCAGCAGAGTGTCGCCCGGGGCGAGGCAGCGCCGCTGAAAGTGCGCCAGGTCGCCGGGTTTGCCGATGCCGGCGATGCGCGCGTAGTAGGGGTGGCGGGTCTCGGCGGCGGTCAGGGTGTCGGCGAACTGGTGGCGCGCCGTGGCGACCCTGCTTTGCAGCGCGCCCACCAACTCAGGCGCGGGTGGGACCGCCGCGCGGGCCTGCGCCAGACGCGATTCCAGCTCTTCGAGTTCGGAAGCCCGTTGCCGCACCTCCTGCGCCAGGGGGCCGGGTTCGAGGGGTTGACGGGGACCTTGCGCCGACGCCGTCAGATGGTCGAGGAGTACGCGGGAGCGGGTCTGTTCGAAGCGCAGGAAGAGCTTGTCGATGCTGGTTGCGGGATCGTCGAGATAGAAAACGAGCGCGGCATCGATCCAGCGCTGAAGGCGGTCTCCGATCAGGCGTCGGGCGCGCGCGCCGTGCAGGCGGGTGATGTGACTGAAGAGGCAATCCAGCCCCTCGTCGAAGTCGCGGCGGATTGCGGCCCGCTGCTCCGGGTCGGCCGGGTCTTGCGCGGCGCGGATGGTGGCGTGAATCAGCAGGATTCGGCCGAGATCGAGGTGCTCTCCGAGGGCTCGGCGATGTTGCAATGCGCGAGCGCTGAGTTTTTCAGCCTGCGCCAGGGCCTTGCCTTCCGCAGCGCCCGGCTTCGTTCCGGATGTTCCACGCTGGTGGAGATCGAAATGGTGGATCGCGGCCGATTGCAGGATCTCGGCGCGCAGATGCCGGTCCGAGTGCTGTTCAGCCAGCCGGATCGCGTTCTCGAAAGCGGCAGTTGCTTCTTCGGACTTTCCTTGATCCGCCAGGATTTTCGCAAATGCCCGCATCGCGGAGGAAGCCTGCCGCGGCTCGTCGTTGGCGCTGAAGAGCGCGATCGCCTGCTTCATGTGTGCGTGCGCGGACTGGAGATCACCACAGGCACGTTCGTGCTCCGCCAGCATGCTAAGCGTGTGCGCTTTGCTCTTGGCCAGCCCGGATTTGACCGCATGCACCCACGCCTCGCGCGACAATTCGCGAGCGCGATGAACAGAACCGGCTTGCGCATGCAGTATGGAGAGGTGCGTCAGCGTCAAGGCGATTCCTTCGCTGTCCTGAAGCTTGCGGTTGAGTTTCAGCACTGCTTCGTAGGTAGCCCGGGCCTGGTTCGTGTTGCCTACATAGACCTGAAGTAGGCCGATGTTGTTCAGCGCCGCCGACTGCCCGCGCAGATTGCCGATCTGTTGGTGTAGAGCGGATGCCCGGGTGAGAAACTTCCGCGCCGCGTCGAATTCTCCGGTGACCGCGAAGATGCCTCCGAGTTGACTGAACTGGTAAGCGGAGATTTCGATTTCGCCCAGATCTTCGGCCAGGCGCAGGGTTGTTTGCGTAGCCCTCCGGGCCTCGGAATGCGCGCCCATATTGCTCAGGATGGCACTGTAGGAGTGGCACACGCCGATGAGTGCTCTGGTCGCACCCGCAGTACGGAAGTGGCGGATCGCAGCCTGGAAGAACTCGCGACACTCTGCTCCGGGCCGCTCCAGGACTGCGTAATTCCGTGTTCCCTTCAGGTGGAGGATCCAGCCCATGCCGAGGTGATTGGCGAGTGCCTCGAACAGTTTGTAGGCCCGCGTCAGGGATGCCTCGGGATTGCCGGTCTTTCCGGAGATCCAGCACCGGGCCGCCTCGACTCGCGCCTCGATGGCGGGATCGCCCAGGTGGATGGCCGGCGAGCGAAGCGCGGAAGCGAATGCCGCGCACTTTCTGTTGTCATGGACATCGGCTCCCAATTCTACCCAATCCGTAAGCGCGTGGAGCGTTTCGTGATGTTCACCGCTCAGAGCGAAGAGCCGCGCCGCACGCGCCATCAGCAGGCGGGCGAGGGCTCTGCTCTTTATCTCGATCGCGAGTACGGCCAGTGCCGAGCAGAACCGGCCGTAGTCGGCGCTGATTTCGGGCTCGACCGCGGCGGGCAGAAGGTCGGTCAAGTGGGCTCGATGGGTGCGATAGCGTTGCGCATGCAAGCGCAGCGCCAGCAGCCGCAACCGGTATTCCGGCGGACAATTGGAAAAGTGCGGTGCCAACTGCCGCAGACTCAGTTCCGCCAGTCGGGGGTGGGATTCAACGGCTTGCTCCAACAGGCCGAACCACCACGACCAGGCATCTTCGCTGTGGTTGTCCGGCAGCGCGAGAATGCTCTGCAATCGCTCGCGCTCCTTGTGCTCATCCTCTTCTCCCTGCCCTGCCGCGCGCGCCAATACCACACTGTTGGCGAGTGTCTGCAGGGTGCGCAACCTGATCGCCCTTTGATCGCTCCGCAACCACTGCGGCTTCTCCGGTGGTTGATCGTGGGGCGGGTTCTCCGGCGGCGTCGGGGTCGAAGAGAGCAGGGCGGAGGTTGCTTGAAGATGGGCGACGATCCAGCGACTGAGCGGAGTTGGTGTGCGCTCACTTTCGGGCAAGTCGCGGGTCAACCGGATGTCGGCAAGCAGGTGTTGGGAGAGGTCGGTGGCCGGCAGTGGCAGCGCGCTGGGCTCTGCTGTCGGTTTCCGCTGCTGGGCGTTGGCCGCACGGCCGGTCGCCACCGCCACGGCGAGCAGTTCTTTTTGCCCAAGCTCGGTAAGGTGGTTGCGCGCCGCGGCGGCGCCGATGTCTTGCAGGATCTGCTCTAACTGCTTGAGAATGACTGATATCTGCACGCTGCCGCCCGGGTTGCGTCACTGCCGTGGATGCTGGGTAGATCGGCGTGTCGCCCGACACGAACGCAACCGGATTTTCGCAGCACTCCGCCGCGAGCGCAACATTCACTTCGCGAAATCCAACCCGAGAGCTTCTCCGCCGCTACTCGGCGGCGGCCAGCGGTCCCGCGCCCTTGGCAAGGCGATCTTTTGCTGACCGGCGTGGGTGGCAAATCGGCAAGGAGTTAGAGCATCGGCGGCGATGTGGCCTTTGCCAAATCGGGATCCCGGCGGCAATAGAGGGTAGCCGAGAGTCTTCTTGGCCGCGGGCGCATCGGCAGCGCTCCGCTTGCAGCGATCTTGCTCACTGTTTTCCAGGAAAGGACTTCACATGCTCTTGCGCAAATCACTTGTTTCGGGCCTCACTCTTGCCCTGGCCGCGGCCTCCACCGCCTTGGCCGCGACCATCTATGTTCCCGACGACTACACATCGATTCAGGATGCACTGGACGCCGCTGTCGGCGGCGACGAAGTGGTGCTTCGCGAGGGTGTCTATCACGAAAGCGGCATCGCCTTTCACGGTTCCGCTGCCGGGGGGGGCGTCATATCGCTGCGCGGTGAAAACCCGGAGGA
>JALXCG010000604.1 GCA_026991065.1 Gemmatimonadota bacterium
CGGCGGGCCGCGGCGGACCCCCCCGTCCCCGCCGCTCCGGCCCGATGCAGCGCTCCCCGCCTTGATTGGCCCGGCCGGGCGGCGTTCGGCTCCAGGCGGCAAGTCCAGGCAGCAGCGTCGGGCGACACCGCGAAGCGCCGGAGGGCGGGGGGGAGGTCAACCCGGGTAGGCAGAAACGCTCATCCTCTCTAACCTGGAACGGGTGAATCGAAAACCCAGGAGGATCCCGTGCCCCTCTCCCCCCCGATCCCGAGCGCGCTCGCACTTCTGTTGGTTCCCGCGCTGCTTCGCCCCGCCCTGGCCGACGCGCCGCCGCAGCCCTTCGCCGGCGACCCTGGTGCCATCGAATGGATGCCCCACGCCCGTGACGCCGAGCGGTTCCACCCGCGGCGGCCGCCGGCACTGAATGGCTATCAGCCCTGGCGCGACCCGGCGGACCGTCCCGATCTGACCGTCTACGGCTACTGGCCCTATTGGGGATCCGACCTCGCCGGCGTGCCGATCTCCGAACTCACCCATCTGGCGGTCTTTTCGGTGGAACTGCAGGCAGACGGCACTCTGGCCGAAACCCAGCGTTGGCATGACTACGGCCCGCAGGCGGTCGCTCTGGCCGCCCCCTACGGCGTGCATGTGCACCTCTGCCTGACCAGTTTCAGCGATGCGGTCATGGCCTCGGTGCTGCCCTCCGCGACGCGCCGAGCGACGGCCATCGCCGAGCTTTCCGCACTGGTCGATGCCTACGGCGCGGACGGCGTGAACCTGGACTTCGAGGGGCTCGACTACCCCCTGAAAGACGATTTCGTCACTTTCGTCAACGAAGTCGGTGCCGCTTTGGAGGAGGTCTATCTGGCCATGCCAGCGGTTGACTGGGCCGGATCCTATGACTATGACCAATTGGCGCTGGCCAGTGACGGGCTCTTCATCATGGGCTACGGCTACCACTGGAGCGGCGGCGATCCGGGGCCGATCGCGCCTCTCTATGGCGGCAGCCCATGGGGCATCTACGCGCTCGATTGGACTGTCGCCGACTACCGCGCCTGGGGCGCTCCGGACGCCAGCCTGGTGCTGGGGCTTCCCCTCTATGGCCGCGACTGGCCCACCACCGGTTCCCAGGTGCCCGGGCACGCCGCCGGCAGCGGCAGCGCCGTGCTCTATCGCGACGCCGTGCCCCAGGGGCTTGCCTATGGGCGCCGGTGGGAGAGTCAGACCCACACTCCCTACGCCTTTCCGTCGGAGTATCGCCAACTCTGGTATGACGATGCCCTCAGCATCGACGACAAGAGCAGCTATGCCGCGGCGGAGCAGTTGCAGGGGTTCGGCTTCTGGGCACTGACCTATGCCGATGCCGATCCGGAACTCTGGAGTGTGATCGACCGCGTCAGTCACTTCGACGTGAGGGTGGAAACACCACAGCCGGGACGCGCCGGCGAAGTGAACACACTGGTCGCCCACAACGTTACCCCCGGCGGTCGCGTCGACTTCATCTGGGGGCTGCGGGCAGGCTCCGCGCCTCTTCCGGAGTGCGACCGCAGCTTGGCAATCGCCGACCCACGTCACATCGGAGCGGCGATCGCCAGCTCCGAAGGCGAAGCCCATATCCAGGTGTTCGTGCCACCGACCGCGGCGGGGGTGGAGATCCTGCTGCAAGCGGCCGAGGCCGGTGATTGCGAAACCAGCAATGTGGCTGTTTTCCGCTTTCCCGATTGAGTAGTCTCGCGCCACGGCTTCTCTTTCTGGTTTCCAGGATCTCTCCATGTCTCTGCGTTCCTTTCTGCGCTTGGCCCGCTTTCAGACCGCGCCGCTCACCGCCTTGGCGCCGGTGATGGGAGCCTCGCTCTGCGGCGGCTTCTCGCCGAAGCGCGATCTTCTGCTTTTTGTCGCGGGGTTGAGCTGCCATGTTTTCGGCTTTGTCCACAATGAGATCTGCGATGTAGAGGTGGATCGCCTGGCGCCCGAACTGGCGGCCAAACCGCTGGTCGATGGGAGCATTGATCGCCGCACTGCCCAGCGTGGCGCGGCTGTGGCGGTGGGGCTCGGAGTCGGGATCATGGCCGCATTGGCGCCGCTCGCCGGGTTGGTGACGCTGGCCGCCGTGGCGGCGGCGTTCATCTACAATCTCGGGTCGAAGCGGGTTGCGTTTCTGGATTGGGTGATCGCGGCCAGCATGGGGTTCCTGGTTCTGGCGGGAGTGTTGGCCGCCGGCCCCGGCGTTCCGGCGCGCCGCGTGGCGCTGGTGGTGGCGCTGCTGCTGGCGCTGCAACTGCTGGTGCAAAACACACTCGCGCATCTGAAGGATCTGAAGCAGGATCGCGCGGCGGGGGGCAGCAACGCGGCCCTGGCTCTGGGGGTGGAGTTGCGCTCCGGCGAGAGCGGTGCCGCGATTCGAACCGGGGCGGCGTTTCAGAGCTACCTGATTCTGTTGCGGGGAGCGCATCTGCTGCTGGTGGCGCTGGGGGTTTGGTGGTTGCCGGCGCCGGTGCGAATGGTGGCGGCCGGCGTGGCGGGAGTGGCGCAGGCAGCGGCGCTGCGGCCGTTCTGGCGCCTGATTCGCAATCCGCCGGCGGGTCGGGAGGAGTTTCTGGGGCTCTTTTTCCGCCACGAACTGCCGACGATGCTGGCGGTGACCGTCCTCCTGGTGGCCGAACTCGGCTGGGTGGCGCTCCTGCCCTATGTGGTGCTGCCGCTGCTCTGGGCGCTGGCGGTTGTGCGCTGGCTGCACGATGGCGACATGCCCGCGCTCTAGGAGCCTGTCGCGCATTGGCCCCGCGCCGGGTCAGATCTTTGGCAGCGCGCGGCGGGTCGCCTCGTACTCACTCAGCAGGCGGTCGAAAACGGCCGCCACCGGCGGCAGATCGTGGAGCATTCCCGCGACCTGACCGATCTCCAGCATCCCCTCTTCGATCTCCCCGCGGAACATCCCCGCTTCCGGGCGGCCGCGCCCCAGGATGGCGAGCAACTCTTCACGGTCGGCGCCGGCCGCTTCCGCGGCTTCGATCCGGTCACGCAGCCGATTCGCCATCATCCGCACTGGAATGTTCTTCTTCAGCACCAGCCGGGTGCAGTCGGACCCGGCGGCGGCGCAATACTCCTTGAATGCCGGGTGGGCGGAACTCTCCTGGGTCATGGCGAAGCGGGTGCCGATCTGCACACCGTCGGCGCCCAGCGCCAGCGCCGCGGCCATCTGCCTGCCGTCACCGATCCCACCCGCCGCCAGGACTGGAATGTTCACCGCGTCGACGACTTGTGGTACCAACACCAGAGTGGTCAACTCCTCGTGGGCGTTGTGTCCACCCGCCTCGAATCCTTCCACCACCACTCCGTCGACTCCCGCTGCCTCGCACTTGCAGGCCAGCGCGGGCGAAGGGGCGACATGGAAGACCTTGATTCCGCGCGCCTTGAACTCGGGCGTGAAGCGCCGCGGCGATCCGGCGGAGGTAAAAACGATGGGAACCGCTTCATCGATCGCCACCGCGGCCAGCGCTTCCGCCTGGTGGAAGGTGAGCGGAATGTTGACTCCCACCGGCCGGGATGTGAGCTGGCGGGCCTTGCGGATGTGGCGGCGGAATAGATCGGCATCCATCGAGGCGCCGCCGATCAGCCCCAATCCTCCGGCGGCGGAGACCGCGGCGGCGAGCTTGGCGCCGGAGCACCAGGCCATGCCTCCGGCGACGATGGGATAGCGGCAGCCGAGAAGGTGGGCAAGGGGGGAGGGGGAGGAAGGCAAAATAGTGGGCTCCTGAAGAGTGTATGGGGGAAGTTACCGCCGCAACACGGCCAGCGCTGCCCCGAAGGCGCCGATCAGCTGGGGATTGGCAAGAACCCGAATCGGCTGCCCGAGAGCGGATTCAAGTGCTTTCACCATGGCGTGATTAAGAGCGACGCCCCCGCTCATGCAGAGCTGCGGGGTGGAGCCGCTGGCCGCGGCGGCCCCGGTGATCGGGCCGGACGCGAGCGCCGCCACGCGGGCGGCGAGGGCCGCGTGGAGGCCATGGAGAATGCTGCCGACCGACTCTCCCTGCGCGACCAGAGAGATCACTTCGCTTTCGGCGAAAACAGTGCAGGTGCTGGAGACCGTGGTGGAGCCCTCGGCAGTGTCGATGCACGCGGCGATCGAATCCAGGGGGACTCGCAGCCGGCCGGCAATCACCTCGATGAAACGGCCGGTACCGGCGGCGCACTTGTCGTTCATGGCGAAGTCGAGAACCCTGCCGCGGCCGTCGAAGTGGATCGCTTTCGTGTCCTGCCCACCCATGTCGATCAGGATGCCCGGTTGTTTTGCGGCGGCAAAAGCGCCACGCGCGTGGCAGGTGATCTCGGTGAGTACACGATCCGCGGCGACTCGCTTGCGACCGTAGCCGGTAGCCCCGAGGGGCGGCTTGGCCCCGATGTTGGGCAGTTCGCGCAGCTCCGCGAGGGCGCGCATCGTCTGCTCCTCGATCCGCGGGTGAGTCGGTTCCAGATGAGTGGCGACCACCTCCCCGGAAGCCGCGATGGCGACCGCTTTCCAGGTGGTGCTACCAACGTCCACGCCGATGGCGGCGGCGGTGGTGGGGGCGAGAAGTTGTGGGGG
>JALXCG010000605.1 GCA_026991065.1 Gemmatimonadota bacterium
TTGAGGTGGACCCGCGGATCATCGAGGTGGAGGATGCTCTCCCCGGGGCGAATTGCGGCGGCTGTGGCTTTGCCGGTTGCGGCCCCTGCGCCGAGGGGATCGTGGCCGGGGCTGCGCCACTCAACGCCTGCGTGGCCGGCGGTCCGGAGACGGCGGCGAAGGTGGCGGCGGTTCTGGGTGGGGAGGTCGGCTTTGCCGAGCCGCGCATCGCCAATCACTACTGCACCGGCGGCGAACGGGCGGTGCGCAAATACCACTACGAGGGGGCGATGGATTGCCGGGCCATGGCGGAACTGCATGGCGGCGATCTGGTGTGCACATACGGCTGCCTGGGACTGGGCTCCTGCGTCAGCGCCTGCAACTTCGGCGCGCTGCGGATGGGTGACGAGGGGTTCCCGGTGGTGAATGCCGATCTTTGCGTGGGGTGCGGCGCCTGTGAACGCGCCTGCCCGAACGGTGTGATCGAACTCTACGCGCTCTCCGAGCGGTTGCTCCACTTCAGCCACGACGACGAATGCATTTCGCCCTGCAAGCAGCTTTGTCCGGCGCAGATCAACATTCCCGCCTATGTCGATTTTGCTTCCAAGGGGATGTTCGAGGAGGCGATCAACATCATCAAGGAGCGCAATCCGCTGCCGCTGATCTGTGGGCGGGTCTGCCCGGCTCCCTGTGAAGATGGTTGCCGGCGCGCCGCGATCGATGATGAGCCGGTGCACCACAACTACCTCAAGCGTTTCGTGGCGGATTGGGAGATGCAGCTCCCCGACCGCAAGCCGCTCACCTGCCTGCCCGACACCGGCAAGAAGGTCGCGATCATCGGCGGGGGGCCTTGCGGGCTGTCGGCGGCGTTTTACCTGCGGCGCCTGGGGCATGCGCCGACGATTTTCGACGCCAAGCCAAAACTGGGCGGCATGCTGCGCTACGGGATTCCGGAGTACCGGCTGCCCAAGAAGGTGCTCGATTTCGAGATTCAGGAGATTCTTGATCTGGGAGTGGAGTGCCGCACCGATATGAGCCTGGGCCGTGACTTCACAGTGGCGGATCTGGAGCGGGAGTTCGACACCATTCTCATGGCGATGGGGGCGTGGGACAACTCCTCGCTGCGCTGCGAGGGCGAGGAGCTGGAAGGGGTCTGGAAAGGCACCGAGTTCCTGCAGAAACGTGAACTCGGCATCGAGGTGGATCTCAAGGGCAAGCGCGTGGTGGTGGTCGGCGGTGGCAACACTGCGATGGATGCGACGCGTTCGGCGCTGCGGATGCAGGCGAAAGAGGTGTTGCTGCTCTACCGGCGGACGCGCAACGAGATGCCGGCCAATCGGGTGGAGATCGAGGCGGCGGAAGAAGAGGGGGTGCAGTATCACTTCCTCGCGGCACCGACCCGGCTCCTGGGTGATGACGAGGGCCGGCTGCGACAGATCGAATACATCAAGATGGAGCTGGGCGAACCGGATGCGTCGGGGCGGCGGCGCCCGGTGCCGATTGAGGGTTCCGAAACCCTGATGGATGTCGACGTGGTGATTGCGGCGATCGGGCAGAAGCCATTGACCGATTGGTACACCGATGACCTGAAAGAGCGTGGCCTGCAGTTGACCCGCTGGAACACCATCGTCACCGACGATGAGACGTTGCAGTCGGACATTCCCCACATCTTCTGCGCCGGCGATCTGTGGAGCGGCCCGGCGCTGCTGATTGATGCGGTTGGCACCGGGCGGCGGGCGGCGCGGTCGATGCATCTGTATATGGAGGGCAAGGATCTGGCCTTCAAGCGGCCGACCTTCAAGGGGCCGCAGAAGATCCCGCTCTCCGCCCAGGTCCCGGTCGTGGGGGTGAGCCAGCGCCCGCGGGTGCCGCAACCGGAGTTGGATCCGGTGGAGCGGGTCAAGAACTTCGACGAGGTGGACTTGGTGTTGACCCCGGAGCTGATGCAGGCGGAAGCCGCGCGCTGCATGCGCTGCGGCACCCTTTGTTACTTCACCGACCACAAGCGCGATGAGCATGTCGCCGGAAAAACGATGCAGGCGCGACTCAAGGAGCTGCTGAAGAACTCGCCGGTCTGATCGGCGGGGAACTGGGGCAGGAGCCGGAAGGAACGATTCTCACGATGACCGGAACCAATCTCTCGTCGCTGCGGGCGCGCTTGTCGACCCGGATCAGGAGCGCGAAAGCGACTGCCGCGCCCAAAGCGGCGCCGAGCAGCGTGCTCAGATCGCGGTCGAGGGGTAGGGCGGTGTGCAACTGGGCTCCGCAGATCGCGCCGAGGATGATGCCGACCAGCGGCACCACCCAAACCAGGAGCGAGACCCGCAGTTCGCTGTGCCCGGGAAGGTCGAATTCGACGGTATCGCCCGGGCGGGCGTGGAGCGGGTTGCGCACAGTGACGACTTCGGCCACTCCGGGGGTGGCGGTGGCGCCGGCGGAGCAACTGGTCTTGTCGGCGCAATCGGCGCAGATCCCTTGGCGGTTGGTCGCTACCTGGGCGAGATCGCCCGAAAGTTCGAGGATTTGTCCGGTTCTGAGCATGGGTTGTTTCAGCGAAATGGTTTGTCACGGCGGTGCCGCCTGGCGAGATCCCGCGCGCGACAGCCTCCTACCAAGCGCGGGTGGAACGGGGAAATCATAGTGGTTCGCAAAAGGATAAACGCGGAAATTCTCCTTGGAGCGGCGCTTCTGCTCCTGGTGGCGGGAGCCACGGGAGTCCTCATGCGGCCGGCGTTGGAGCCGGATCGGACGATCGATTCTCCCTTCGGCGATGTGACGTGGAACCACGAGCAGCACGCGCGGATGGAGGAGATCGTCAACTGCCAGGTCTGCCACCACCATGAACGGCAGGGGGTGAGTGAGCCGAAGGCGTGTCGTGACTGCCACCAGGACAAGGACAGGTTCGCCGGCATGATCCAGGCGGATCTCTTTGTCGACCTGGAGGTGCCGGAATATCACGATGATTTCGGGCCACCGCCGAGGCAGGCCTTTCATGGGCGCTGCATCGGCTGTCACAAGGCGATGGAGAAGGGGCCGGTCGGTTGCCGCGATTGCCACCAGCCGGTCACCTCCGGCGCCCACGGGCTGGTGCAGTGGGATCACCGCACCCACGCGCGGAAGCTGGATATCGATGGCTCCGGCGATGGCGGCAAGAACCGTTGCGTTTTCTGTCACCACCAGGACCAGGCGGCGGAGCGCGAGGGGGACTACCGAGGCTGCCGCGAGTGTCACTCACCTTTCGCGGCTTTGCAGTTGCCGGTGGCGACCGGTCTGCGCGGGATCGATGGCATCAAGGAGGTCGAGAAGCACAAGGACGCGAAGCACGGCCAGTGCGACAAGTGCCATGTTGAGAGCAATCCGGAGGAGATGGACCACTCCTGCAACGATTGCCACGAGCCCTGGCGTTTCGATGTGACGCGCAAGGAACTGCCGACGCTGGAGCAGGCGGTGCACAAACGCTGCCTGGAGTGCCACAACCAGGAGGCGGCCGATGCCGGCTATTCGATGCCGGTGACCTGCGAGGATTGTCACCAGCCGGACCCATCCTGGCTCACGTCGGCAGAGAATGGGAGTGTGTTGTGGAACCACCGGCGCCACGGTACTTATCGGGAGATGACCTGCGACAAATGTCACCACCAGGATCTTCCGGATGAACCGCACATGGCCTGCCGCAAGTGCCACGACACCGGTCTCTACGACAATCCGACTCTGGCCAAAGCCTTCAAGAAGCGCTGCATTGAATGCCACGAAGAGAAGAAAACCGGGCTGGAGAGCTGGGAGATGCTGGCGACGGAGAAGCCGACCGTGGAGTTCCACGAGATCGAGGCCGCGCAGGGGAGCTTCCGCTGGGATCATCGCGCGCACGCGATTGCCGACGGCTTTGCCTGCCAGGAGTGCCACCACAATATCTTGCGGAGAGATGACGGCGTGTATGTGACCTCGTTGCGGGCGAAGCGGGAGTGGACCGAAGAGGCGCGCGAGATTCAGTCATGCCGGAATTGTCACGGCGAGGAGGGGCCGAAGCCGGGATCGATCGCCGAGGGCAGCGAAGCACCGGCATTTGAAAAGGTGTTGCGCAAAGTCTGCGTGGAGTGTCACCAGCGGCTCGGAGGCGGTCCTCAGAGTTGGGACGCATTCTTTGCGCCGCCGGAGATCGACTGGGATGCGGTGATCGCGGCGAAGATCACGGAGGAGACGGCCGTGGCGGCCGCGGAGGGTGGGTCATGAGCGAGGGACCGAAGAGGAAGCGCGCCAGCAAGGTGAAGGCGATACTCACCGATGTGACCAAGTGCATCGATTGTGAGCGCTGCGTGCAGGGGTGCGTGAAGCAAAACCGGCTGCCGGAGGACTATCCGGCGCGCTACAAGGTGAACGACGGCCTCTCCGAGGCACGCTATACCTCCATTGTGGAGATCCCCGGTCGCAGCCCGGGCAGCGCGCGCTTTGTTCGGCGCCAGTGCATGCATTGCGTGGAACCGGCGTGCGAAGCGGCTTGTCTGGTCGGGGCACTGCGGAAGCGGAGCGATGGACCGGTCCAGTACGATGCCGACAAGTGCATCGGTTGTCGCTACTGCATGCTGGC
>JALXCG010000606.1 GCA_026991065.1 Gemmatimonadota bacterium
GTTGTGACACTGATTGCCAGCCAAGCCGGGAGCAGACGGGTCAACCGCCATGCCGACAAACCGAAGCGCATCGGGTTCATTCCTTCTCTCCCTCGGTCGATCCCTGTTTCGATCCGGTCTCGCGCGATGCAACCTGCAGTTCCTGCGCGGGACCCTGCGTTAGCGCCCGAAGCTCGCTCTGGACTTGCCCCACACGCGCCAAGCCGATCTCAGCCAGACGCATCTCAGCGCTACGCAACAGTTGCGGCACCTCGGCGCTGATGCTCCGCCGCGGGGCCGCGACCAAGCTCTGGGCATCCAGACTCATCTCGCGCAATTCCGGCAGAGTGCTGGCCAGGGCATCGGCAAGCGCCAGGTTGCCGCGCCGTGCTGCCGTGGCGCGCGCCTCCACGACCGCGGTTCGCAGTTCCTCAATGCGCTCCGCTTCGGCACGCAGCGCAGCCTCGCTCTTTTCGACCCGACAGAGTGCGGCCAGCTTCTCATTCCCCCGGATTTCAGCGACAGCGCGGTCCAATGCAGCCTCCGCGCGATCCAGTTCGCCCTCCTGCACATCGATCTCCGCTGAAGCCATCAAGGCGCGCAGCGCGGGCAGGGTGCCCGGCTGCTCGGCAACCAGGCCGGCCAAAAGCTCGCGCGCCTCTGCCAGGTCACCGGCGCCGACCCGGCAACGAGCAGCGGCCAGAACCGCGTCGCCCTTGATT
Organism: Gemmatimonadota bacterium; assembly: GCA_026991065.1. Classification (GTDB taxonomy): domain Bacteria; genus JALXCG01. The sequence continues at coordinate 702 of JALXCG010000606.1, forward strand.
GGACTCGACGCGGGGATCTCATCCAGGATCTCCCAGCTGTCCTGGAAAAGCCCGGAATCATAGAGGAGGAGTCCCAGAGCGAGAGTCGCGCGATCCCGAACCGCCTCTTCGGAGCGGTCGTGTACGCGACGCAGGCTCAGTTCAGCCAACATAGAACGGGCAAGATCGGTTTCCCCGGTAGCGGCCAGTGCGGCCGCAAGAGAGAGCGTTGCCTGGCGGCCGAACTTCGACGACTCCGGCACCGACTCGAGTGCGATGCGCGCCGTGTGAGCATCACCGAGCGCGAGTGCTGAGATCCCCACATAGTAGGCGGCATCGCCGTGGGGCAAGCTGGGCTCGAGTTCCTGGGCAGCTTCCAGGACCGATTCGTAGTCACCGCTTTCAAAGCGAATCCGCAGGATCGAACCGGCGGCTTTGGCACGCAGCGGAGGCGCCGCCTCACCACGGACCACCGCCCAGTAGGCATCTTCCGCCGCGCGCGGACGATTCAACGCCAGACGAGTCGTAGCCAGAGCATCCAGCGCCCCGGCGCGATCAGAGAAGGTGGGGTAGTTCTTGGTGAGCTGGTCCAGCCTTCTTTCGGCCACCGCCAGCTGCGCTTCACGCCAGACTCCGTCGCTCACCGCGGCCTCCGCCAGATGGTCCATCGCCACGTGCTCGGCGCGGCTCGCCATCCGCTCGCGCTGCATGGCAGACGCGTTCTCCAGAAGAGTTGGCCAGGCGCGGGCCAGGAACGAGTGCAGTGCGAGACGGTCGGTGGCGTAGCCGGCGGCACGCTCCGCCGCAATCGACTCGCGAAGAAAGGCACGGCGGGCCACGGTCTGGTCAAGAGCCGTATCAAGCGCCGGTTCGCCGAGAGCCAGGAGCGTCGCATCGTCGGTGTATTCCCAGGAGATTCCCGGGCTCAACTCTTCCGCTTGCTCGCAAAGCGCACGAGTTCGCGCTTTTGCGCTTGCCAACTCGCGATCGAGGCGTGCTTCCGGAAGCCGGAGGAGTAGTTCATTCAGCTCCTGCTCCAGGTCGGCCAGATTGAGCTGTTCCGCTTCCAGGTGCGCGCGAATCCGCCGCTCCTTCTTTTGAATCTGTCGCTCTCCACGGTCGATCCGTCTCCGCGAGGCACGCGCCAGCATCTCATCCGCCAGAAGAGCAACGTCATCAACCAAAAAAAGCTCATCCTCGACCGCGATCTCCAGCTGGTAGTAGTCGGCTACCAGGTTTTGGAGTTCAGCATCCAAGACCGCTTCCGGCGGTGTCGCGGCGGGAGCATGGACGACACCCAACGCAGAGTAAATGAGGAGAAGTGAGTTCATCGGTCAAGCTCCGAAGGTCCAGGCGGCAACACACGCGCAGGGGCGCGGATGGCAAACACTCGCTCTCCGGTTTATCGGACGTTGCCATGGGCGCCTTGAGCCGATCAGCCCCGCAACAACGGACGCATTAACTCAGTAGCCGACCTCCGATCTGCGCTTGTTCGCCATCTCGGACAAGAAGTTCTCAAGCCGACGTTTTTGAGCGCCGATAAGCCGGGTGACGACGAGATGCAAAGAGGCCTGGCCGTGGGTGCGGTGGCCCTCTGCCAACATCAGCGTGCGCGTGAGGAGTTTGAGCATGCACAGAGTGACCAGAATCACCTGGATGATCACCGGCCTCATCATTGGGGCCGCAGGGCGTGCGGATGCCATCGCCAACTTCCAACCCAGCGACCTGGTGGACATGCCAACGGCACGAGTCTTGCCTGACCGCGTTCCCGTGGTCACGACCTTCATGACGGCCTATTCATCCGCGGTCAAGCTACATACCAAGGGGTCGGAGACGATCACATTGGGACTCTTTGACTGGGCGGAAGTGGGGCTCTTCATGGAGAGCGAGCAGAAATTCTCGGGTGCGATCAAGGTCCGCTTGCTAGAAGAGGGGCGTCACATGCCTGCCATTGCCGCGGGTGTACAGAACCTCTTCGCCAATGACCGTATCTCCGAATACGGCAGCGACTTCTTCTACGCCAGCGGCCAGGCAAACTCCGCTTATGTCGTGATGTCAAAGCAATTGGAGTGGGTTCCCGACATGGATGTCAGCCTTCATGTGGGAATCGGATCCGGGCGCTTTCGCGGAGTGACCAAAACTTCGAACGATGTGCAGGGTGTGTTTGCGGGCGTCGAGTTCTGGGTGACCGACTATCTGCGCTTCACCCTGGAAGAGGATGGAGCCGACGGCAATATCGGCACCTCGTTCCGCCTTGGCGACAATCTCACCCTGCATCTGGCATTGGCTGAATTCGAGTCGGCGTTCAACTACAAGCGGAGTCCCGCCAGCGTAGACCCCAAGGTTCACCCCAAGGTGAGTTTTGGCGCCAACTACAGCTTCAGCTACTTCCGCCCACCGCTGGCGCGCAAAGAAGCCAAGGTCCACGAGATTCGTCGCCAGCAGCAAGAGAACGCCGTTCTTGAAGAGGAGCTGGCACGTCTGCAAGCGCGCCGCCAAGAGGCCGAGGAGCGCATTGCCGCCTATCGGGCCGCGCTCGCCAATGCCGCGGCAACCAGTGGCGATCAATCGGTCAGAGATTAGCCCCACAGATTTCCCCGGCTTTGCGCCGGGATCCGAAAACGGATGGGATGCCGGAACCGCACGAAGCGCTACTTCCGGGGCGGTTCCCACGATCAAGAACCCCAGAAGGAGAGCCAACGCTGGGGCTGGGGGGCGGAGGTCGAGCGAACTCCGCCCCCCTCTTGTGGGTTCGATCATGGCAGCCAGCGCCGGCGACGGGGCAACTCTCCGAGGCGCCCGCGCCAACCCCGCCCACTCGCAGTCGCGCACCACCACTCGCTGCCATCGGTTTCCAACAGAATGGTGCCATCGCGGTCGGTCCGCAGGAGTGGAATCCCACGCTCGCGCAGCATCACCACGGTCTCTTCGTGGGGATGGCCAAAGCTGTTCTGCAGCCCCGCACTGGCAATCGCTACTCGCGGCCGCACCAGATCCAGGAACGGAGCGCTGCTCGAAGTTCGGCTGCCGTGATGGCCAAGCACCAAAACATCGCTGCGCAGGATTTCATCTTCCCACTGTGAAGCTACCTCGACCAGCGCAGCTTCACCCGCCTTTTCAAGATCCCCCGGAACCAATACTTGGTGTCCCCAGGCGGAAGCCACAAGGGCGATCGAAGAGTCGTTGGTGGAGACCGGGAGCCGGGGCACGGCCCGCACGGCGATCCAACTCGAGTCCCGCTCAACGGCGCCAAGTGCCAGGCCGCGCGGCACGCTTACACCGGCGTTCTCCAGCGCATTCTCGGTGCGGCGACTGGCATGGTCGATGACAGGATAGACCACGGCATTCGGGTGACACGCATCGATCACCCAGCCAATCGCGCCGTCATGATCAGCGTGGGCATGCGAAACCACGGCCGTTTCCAGCTTGGCGGGCGCGTCATCGGCACCGGTGCAGGCCAGTGCACGCCGCAGCGGCGGGTCGCCATGAAAGGCCGGAGGACCGGTATCGAAAAGCAGTGTTCGATGATCCGGCCAACGCATCCAGACCGCCAACCCTTGCCCCACGTCGGCCACCATCACAACAAAGTGCCTTGGAGCATGCCAGTTGCGCCAAAAGGGCGGAGCCAGAACCAGAAACAGGCTAAAAACAGCCGCTGCGGCCCGGCGCCACTGCCCGGCAGCAAGCGCGGCCGTCAGCGCAAGGCCGAGGGCGGTCACGGCAAGCGCCGCGCCCATGGAAAGCGGCGGCATCGACAACACTGCGCCTGGCAGACGCGCGGCGTAATGGGCGACCATCGCAATTCCCCAAGCCGCCCACCCCCCGGCGTGCTCCACACCGCTGCCCAGTC
>JALXCG010000607.1 GCA_026991065.1 Gemmatimonadota bacterium
CCCGATGTGATGCTGGCGGCCGACTACCTGGTGGACCTGGGGCCGGAGGCGGGAGATGCGGGGGGCAGGGTGGTCGCGACCGGCACTCCGGAGGCGGTTGCCGCTGCCGATACCCACTCGGCGCGGGCGCTGCGGGAGCTGCTCAGGGAGTCGCCAAACTCCGCTCACCGCGCCGCCAGGCGCAGTAGTCGGCGATGATCGCGGCGTGGTCGAAGGCGATGGGGTGGGGCGGATTCTCCGGGTCCACCACGGCCACCTCGCGGGCGTCGTCGGCGGCTTTGGGAGTGCCGGTGGCGCGCGCCACATAGACCGCCGTTACCGTGAGCGCGCGGGGATCCCGCCCGGGCGCCGAGTAGATCCCAAGCAAGCCGATCAGCTCCACCTGTAAGCCCGTTTCTTCGGCGGCTTCGCGGCAGGCGCAGCGGGCCATGTCCTCATCCGGATCGAGAAAGCCGCCCGGTATCGCCCAGCCGGTCGGCGGGTTGGCACGATCGATCAGGACGATCCCGCGGTAGGAGCCGGCATCGTCATAAAGCTCGATCAGTGCATCGGCGGTGGCGGTGCGCGGTGGAATCTGAGCGTTGCAATGGCGACAGTAACTCGGTCCGTCGGAACTCGTCTGTTTGGACATGGGCGGCTCTCATTGGTTGGGTGTGGGCGGTGCGCGCCGGCGCGCGGAGGAACCGGCGCGGCCCAATACTACTCCTCGAGACGGAATGGAATCCCCCAGGCCACGCTGTTGTAGTCGTCGCCGAACTCGGTCATCAGGGTCTGCGCCGCGATCACGTCGACCAGGATGCGGGCCAGAGGGGTGTCGCCCGGAACGTTGAGCGCCAGTGTGTAGATTCCATCCTCGGCAACACGATCGCCGTGCGTGCCATCATCCGCCATGCGATAGCGCCGCTCGAATGGGGGCTGATCGACGCCGGCGTCGCGCTCGTGCGCTCCCTGCAGGTGGAGGTAGGCCCACTGCGCCGGCCGCCACTCCTGGTTGCGGTTGCCGACCGCGGCTTCAACGCGGATCCGTTGCCCGGGGGCGGCAAAAGGCAGGTCGGCGGGAAAATCGAGAAAAGCGTTGGGATCGTCCAGCTCCAGCGCCAACTCATCACCGACCCAGATTCGAACGCTGTGAATGAAAACGCTCTGCCGATCTCTCTCCTGCAGGCTGATCCGCCCCGGCGTGAGGGCGGTCAAGCGCCATTGATCCTCGCCGTCACCCGCGCGCACGAAACGCGCCGTTCGATGCCACAGGTCGGCAAACGGCTTGACCCCGGGATTGCGCACGCCATCGTCGCTCCGGTCGACATAGAGTCGCCCTTCCAGCCAGGAGGTAATCGCGCTTTCAGCGTGATTGCGATCGGGGTAAAAGGTGTCCACCCGGCGGTGACGCGGGCCGCTGGGTTGGCGCCCCCAGGCTACCGGGAGCGTCGCCCGCCCCTCGGCGGCATCCAGATCGCCGGCCCCGTTGTCGTCGGCGCCATCGCCGTTGCGCAGATCACCGGCATAGACGGCGCCATCCGCCGCTTCATATGGAGAAGAGAAGAAATCTGTGTAGCCCCCATCCATTGAGGCTTCGATGCCGGCGTCATCGGTGCCGGAGAGACCTGCCGGGCTGTTGCTGCAACCGGCAACGAAGAGAGCGGCGGATAGGGAAAGCAGAGCATAAGGCAAGGGATTGTGAGTCATGACAAGGCTCCAGAATGGGTGATGTGAACAGAGACAACGATTCTGGAGTCCGCTCCTCTACAAATCCCGTGCCAACTCAGCGACGCTACTTGCAAGCCATTGGTGACAGGCGCTTTGCAAGCCACGGCGGAGGCGCCGCCTGGCGTTTTGGCGAGTGGAACCTGTACACCTGGGTGCAGTCGCCGAACGGGAATGCGCAGCTCGGAACCGGTGGTTTATCGGCGGACCGGCTCTGTGCTCACACCATGACGATGCGACCATCTCCCTTGCGCTTGGCATCCGCCAGGCGACTTTCCGCCAACTGGGTCAAGCGCTGCGCCGAGTCGGCATCAATCGGGAACGCCGCAACCGCCGCTGTGAAGGAGTGGATCCGCCCCGGAGCGGCGTCGCTGGCCGCCAATTGATCCTGCAGGCGTGAGATTACCATCATCGCCTGTGTCGGATAGGTCGCCGGCATCACGACGCCCAGCTCCCAACGCCCCCAGCGTCCCACGCCGTCGACTCGGCGCAGCCGTTCCCGCACCATCTGCGAAAACTCGGCCAGTGCATGATCAGCAGCCTGATCTCCCAGGCTGTCGGCCAAGGCGTCCAAGCCGTCCGGATCGAGAATCGCCACCGCGAACGGTTTCATGATGCGCGCCGACAGCTCCACCTCGTTTTCGATCCGCATGGTCAGGTGCTCTCGATCCGGGAGCCCGGTCAGTGGGTCGATTCCGGTCGTCGAGGGGTGTGACCGCATCGCTTCCAGTCGCCGTGAGACCAGCGCGATCAAGCGCTCGGGGAGCGTCTCGTCGGGATTGGTAATCTCCAGCAAGCGCTGCACTTGTACCTTGGGCATGGGGCTACCGTCGGTAATCAGGAGTGCTGCCTCCGCACCGTCCACACAGGGAACGACGTTCAGACCGGCCAGGCTCAGTGACCGGCCCCAGGATTCGACGCGTTCCGGCGTCACGCACAAGATTACAGATTCGGTCATGGCCGGAGACCTTTCGACGGCGATTCCCCCCGCGTCCCGCGGCGGGTGCCGGGCGATCGCGAGAGAGGAGTTCAAAAGTCCTGTTGGTGGGAGCACAAGCAAGGCAGGACTTCTCTAGTTGCATCGGATCACATTCTATGTTTCTTGACCAGAATTATGCTCACCCAGACGTTGATTGCTCGGCGGAATCGGGAATCTCAACGAAAGGCGCGTGGCTCAATGCGCCAGTTGGAATCAAGAACAAACTCCACACTATATAGCTTCTCCCGCACTTCGAAGCTCCAGTTCAGAATGCGGATGACAACGCCCGGGTAAACCTCCCCAAGAACCCGAACTCTTCCGGGGTAGATTCCGCCCCGGGGAATCAATGCCGCCCAGCCCCCTTCCGGCTCCGCCACGGGATCGTCCGTGTCGAGACTCACGTTTGCCCCGACCTCGACCTCCATGGGAACCCCCAACTCACTCCCGAGAACGGCTGCTTCGATCCGCTCCGCGGCCCGCAGAGCCCCTCCCACCGCACGGCCCTGACCGGGGCCGATCGTCAACTTTCCAAGTGTGCGCAGGTCCGCATTGATCGCTTCGCGGCGCACGCGCAGATCGCCACCGGCACGGATCAGCGCGCGATCGACAATGGCGACATCCACGTCTCCCCCGGCGTGTACCTCGGCATTCTGCAAAAAGTAGATCCCCCCGCCGATGAACACTTCCGCCTTGGAACGGATGACCGCACCCTCGACGGAGCCCGCGACGTAGACCGGACCATCTGCGCAAACCGCAAATCCGGGGGCGACCTTCCCCTCCACCGTAACCATGCACGCGGAGTTGATGCGCCCCACCGAATAGTCGACGTCGCCCGCAACCACATAGTTTTTCAATACCTCCACCAGCCCTGCGCGCGGTGTGTAGGTGTAGATCCCGTCGGCCGAAGCCAGATAGCTGCAGCCGTCGGCGCTTAACTCCACCCCGCGCCCGGCGGTCGGCGTTTTGTCCTCTCCGGGCAAGCAGGGCAGTTTCGTCCCGAGGACACTGGTTCCCGGCCTTACCCCGGGGGCCGGAGGCGTTCGCGTCCCAAGGAGGCGTCCAGTCTCCACCGACCGCGAGTGAATCATCTCGCGAAAATCGACCTTTTCCTGGTCGTTGGCAGCACCGGCGAAACGGTTTTTCTCTTCGATGTGGCTTGTGAATACAGCAGCCGCGCCGTGCACCGGAGGATCGCCACGCGCCACCACCACCGGAGTCTCTCCTTCGGTCCATGTCTCGCCCGCGCGCGCGGCCAGCGCGGCGACCGCTTCTGCATCGATGCCGAAACAGACCCCCGCCCGGGCCATCGCGGCTTCCAGTTCGGCGCGCCCGGGCAGAACCAGCGCGGGGGGGCACTCAGGTGCCGGGAACGTAGCCTCCAGGAGATCCTCGGCGACCGCCACCAGACTGAGAGCCTGCAACACACCTCCCTGCACCACCGGTATCGCCGGATCGCTCCCGGCAAGGCGGAAGACGAGGCCGTGGCCATCGACGTCGATGCCCGCCCCCGCCTGCAGTTCAAGATCGGCGCCCGGCTCCGCCGCGATCGGGTTGCCGCGGACGGTGATACCGGGTGTGCCGGCGGTCGCGGGGGTCTTCACGGCCAGAATCTGGCCGGGCAAGGCAACTTCACGCGCCAGCACGCGGGTCTCGCCCCTGAGCCCCGCCTCCGGTGCCGCGTCACGGCCGGCGAAGAGGAACCTGATCTCTGCGTCTCGCCCTTTCTGTGCGGGGCGTCCACGGGCAACCACGCGACGCGCGCCTTTGTGGTTGTCCGCCGGGATCTTGCGAGCGGTTTGCGCCAGCAGCTCGACCGCCTCATCCAGAATGAGGTCCGCGACGATTCCCGCATCCTGGAGAGCCTGTCGCAGAAGCGCGGCGGTCACCGGCCGGGTGATCGGTTCCAGCGTTCCCGCTGCTGTTTCAGCACCCCATGCGAACGACGCAAACGCCTCCATTTCAGCCGCCAGCCCGTCGCCACTGATGCGCAGGAGCGGTCTCACCGAGACGCCATCACCCAGGAACCGCAGCCGTCCGTAGTGCAGAGCGACGAAACGCCCTTTGGGTTCTTCGATGATCGCCCCGGTCGCCGCGACCAGCTCCGGGTGGGCAGGGCTGTCGAACCGCTGGATGCGACCGGTCACATCGATGCCATGAGAGCCGGTGGCGGTGTCGATCCGCTTGGCGACCACTTGCCCTTTCATGACTGCGGCGCCTTCCGCTGCAAAGAAGCGGTATCGTGAAACCGTTCCGGGAGTCATGGGGGTTCCTCGCGCCACAGCGATGCAACTCCGGGGTCGACGCAGTTGCGCCCAGGACCGAGCAACCAGTTTCTCCACGCCTGGCAGCAGCGGCACCCGCACCCCGGCGGCGGCCGCTGCCTCAGCGATTTCGCCGGCCGACGGAGCAGGAGAATCCGGACCCGGCGTCCGAACGAGACGCGCACAACTTCGATCCGGACTGATCAGAACTACAAACGCATTGACCAACTCGCTCACAGAACTCCTCGGACTCTGCAATCGGGGCGGAACGCCGGGCTCACCAGCGAAAGGCCGTGCTGCTGGGCGGAGAGAGCGCACCCTCTCTGCCTTTCGGCCGGCTTTCCGGCAACTTTTGAGCACACTTTCTGGTCAGAACCCCTGCCAACCCGGAAAATGTCGACAGAAAAGTCGGGCCGGGAGGAGGAAATGCCTGTCGCTGGACCTTGCGTGCTAGTCTGTGGCTTTGTGGTTCGCGTCTGGAGTCGATTCTCAGCTTCCCGGAACGAACCGTAGGCTGACCAATTCCTACTGAGTCAGAGTTTTTCGTCCTTGCTCATGAATCACGTCCATGGACCCACGTAGAAACCACATCTGCGTAATTGACAGTGAAGATGATGCCGTGCGCGCCATTGAGGATGGCCTGCGCTCGCTCCCGGTGCAAATCACCCGTTTTACCTGCGCCGAGGACGCCCTGGGCGCCCTGCAAAGCCAGCATTTTTCACTGATCATTCTTGACCTGATTCTGCCGGGCATGCCGGGGTTCGAACTCATTGATCGCATCGCCGATTCGCGAGGTGTGAAGACTCCCCCGATCATCGTGACCTCTCTCCTGGTACTCGGCGACCTGGTTGATTTCGACACGCCGTTGCGGGCCGACATCGCATTGCCCAAACCAATCGATCCGGACAAGCTTCGGTGTGAGGTCGCCCGCCTTCTGTCTCTGCCCCAGCCTGAGCCGCCAGCTCAGGAGGGAACCCGGGTTCTGCTGGTCGAAGACAACGAATACAACGCCGAGCTGGTTCGCTTGCGGCTGGAACACGACTCTTTTCAGGTGGTCCACGCCGCCGACGGTAGATCCGCACTGCGGCTATTCCGGACCCGGCATCCAGATCTCGTGTTGCTCGACATTCAGATCCCCGAGCCCGATGGTCTCGCGATTTTGCGCAAGATCCGCGAAGTAGACCCCGATCTTTTGATCATTGTCATGACTGCTTTCGGCTCAGAGAAGATAGCGGTCGAAGCGATGAAACTCGGGGCTGACGAATATTTGACCAAGCCGCTGGAACATCGAACGCTGGTGCAATTCATCCGGAAGGCGATAAGAAGGAACTTGATCAAGATCGAGAATCGCCTGCTCGCGGAGCGGCTTCGGCTGTCCAACCACACGCTTCTTCGTCAATACCGGGCGACCGCGGCGGCCAAGCGTGCTCTCGAGGAGCAGCAGGACGAGTTGATTCGGGCGCAGCGGCTCGCTGCCGTAACCGAGGCCGCCGTAAGCATTAACCACGAAATCAATAACCCGCTGTGCTCAATCATGGGGAATGTGGATCTGTTGCTGCGCAAGCATCCCAATGCCGACGCCGACATCATTCGCAAGCTCCAGAGCATTGAGCGGGAGAGTACTCGCATTCGAGAAATCACCAAGAAGCTGGCCAACCTGGCCAACGTTGTGACCACCAGATACGCCGGTGGGGTCGACATGATCGACATCGATCGTTCAGTCGATCCCGGCGTAACAGAATCCGGATGAAAATGAACCACGCGACCAACTTGATTGAAAAGATCGAATCATCCCAAGCCGTTTGTGGCGTCATCGGGCTGGGCTATGTGGGGCTGCCGCTTGTTTGCGAGTTTGCCCGCTCCAACTTCTCGGTCATCGGTTTCGATGTTGACGCGAAGAAGTGCGCCGCGATCAATCGCGGTGAGTCCTATATCGCGGATGTTCCATCGAGTGATCTCAAGACTTTTGTTGAAGCGGGGCGGGTCCAGGCTACGACCGATTTTTCCCGTCTGGCGAAAGTTGACACGATCAACATCTGTGTGCCCACACCACTGCGCAAAACCAAGGATCCAGACGTTTCATTCATCGTCTCCGCAGTGAATGAGATCGCCAAGCATCTGCGTCCCGGTCAGCTTGTGATCCTGGAGAGCACCACCTATCCCGGCACCACGGACGAGTTGATCCTGCCGACTCTGGAGAAGACCGGGCTCACTGTCGCCAAGGATTTCTTCCTCGCGTTCTCGCCCGAGCGCGTGGATCCGGGAAATGAGAAATATCAGACGCGCAACATCCCGAAGGTGGTCGGTGGCCACACCACCGAGTGTGTGCGAGTGGCGACCGCTCTCTACCGCAAGACCGTCGATACCGTGGTGGAGGTTTCGTCCACGCGGGTCGCCGAAATGGTCAAGCTCCACGAAAACACCTTCCGCAGCGTGAACATCGGCCTGGTCAATGAACTGGCGCTGATGTGCAACGAGATGAACATCAATGTCTGGGAAGTAATTAACGCCGCGGCAACCAAACCGTTCGGCTTCACCCCCTTCTACCCCGGTCCGGGACTCGGTGGCCACTGCATCCCGATCGACCCCTTTTACCTCTCCTGGAAGGCGCGTCAACATGGGTTTGAGGCGCGGTTCATTGAGCTTGCCGGCCATATCAATACCGAGATGCCCAATTACGTCGCCCGCAAGGTCACCGAAGCGCTCAACTCGCGATGCAAGTCGGTGCGCGGTTCCAACATTCTAATTGCGGGAGTCGCCTACAAACCCGATGTCGATGACGCGCGGGAATCTCCAGCCTTCGACCTCATTGCCATTCTGAAAAGATGGGGCGCCAACATCTCCTACACAGACCCATTGATCAGCGAGTTCGGCGACGGTTCGTTCACCCTGCGCTCCACCCCCTTCACGGCGAACGAAGTGAGCAAGTATGACTGCGTGGCGATCATCACGGATCACTCCGATTTTGACTTTGAGCCGCTTCGAAGCGAAGAGGGACCCGTGGTGGTGGACACGCGCAACGCCCTGAAGGGGTGGCCGGGGCAACACATCTTCCGGCTCTAGGTGGTTGCCTTTCAGGGACTTGGCAACGCAGAGATCGGAGCAGGGACGGATGCGGGGCGACGTGAAGACAATGCGCGACAGGCTCCTAGTCCAGCAGCGGTTCCAGTCGCCGGCGCTCCATATCGGTGTGTAGTCGATCGCCGCCGGTGTGACTCTGCAGTGCAACCAGGTCTTTCGCCAACTGGGCGGCGGTTTCAGCCGACATGTTCTCCGCATCCGAGGCGTCCCACAGAAGTGCGGAGTCGGCGGATTCCGCATTCAGGCGAGCGATGCGAGCCGCATCCTGTGCTGTAGGCAGATCCTGCACCATGAATTGCGCCAAATGAGAGCGCATGGAGCGAATTGCGCGGAGGGCCTGTCCGGCGGCAGCCGCGCTGGCTCGCGCCTTGTCGCCCGAGGAGAGGTCGAAGGTTTCCTCACTGATTCCGAGTTGGCCCAGATTCAGGTGCACCGGCGGGTATTCCAATGCGCCTCGTGAGGTCGCAACCCTTGAACGCGGCGGCCGCGAGGTGGACTGTGCGGCAACCCGGTAGATCTGGTCTTTGAGGTTCCTGACCTGCGCCAGAATCTCCGGCGGGCTCAATTCGCCACTCGGAACACTGCGCGCCAGATCCCGCAACTCCTCAACGGCATTTGCCAGTTCTTCATGCGCCTGGTTGGCAACGCCCACATCCCGGGCCGCGGTGGCGAAGGCATCTTCATCCGCTTGGCTGGCGAACAAGAGATCCGTCAGTTGCGTTTCCAGGGAGGGGTCGCGAACGCTGGCGGCGAAGGATGCTTCAGCACCGAGATCAGGCGCACGGTCACTTTCCGGCGCGCCTCGGGCCTTCGGTGCCACCTGGATCGCTGGGCGGATCGCTGGAATGGGTTGTAGTGGTCTCATGGCTCTCTCCAACACGCATCCCACTGCATAGCAAGCACCATTCCGAGTGAGCCAAAGACCTCAAGAACTCGGCGCCAGCCCGTCCGGTTTTGCTGTGAACGCTATATGAAAGAGTGTTCAGCGTGCTTGGCTCTAGATATGGTGCATTGCATCTGCGTCGAGAATCCCGCCGCAAGACCCGTTTCTTCTGCCCACCGACCTCCCGCGCGGCAACTGTTCAGAAATCCCACCACGCTGCGCAAAACCTGCGCAGCCATGTTCAGCGTTTGAGCACGCGACCCACAGCTCAAACGCGCCATGGCTCCCGCACAACCGTCAAGCCGAGATCACCTCATCGATCAGGCCATACTCCTTGGCTTCGCTTGCGGTCATGAAGTTGTCGCGGTCGGTATCCGCCTCGATCTTTTCGATCGGGTGTTGGGTGTGGCGGGCCAGAATCTGGTTGAGTTCCGCGCGAACCCGCAGCATCTCCTCCGCCTGAATCTCCAGATCGGATGCCGGAGCATACATCTGCCCCGAAATCAGCGGCTGATGGATCATGATTCGTGCGTGTTCCCAGGCGACGCGCCGTCCATTCGCGCCACAGGCCAGGAGCACGGCGCCCATGGAGGCAGCCTGGCCCGTGCATATGGTCCTCACGGGCGTAGACACCATCTGAATGATGTCGTAGACCGCCAGCCCGGCGGAGATCACCCCACCGGGAGAGTTGATGTAGAGCGAGATCTCCGCCTCAGCATCCTCTTCCACCAAGTACATGATCTCTTTTACGATGCGCATGGAGGACTCGTCGGTCACCGGTTCCCACAGGAAGATTTTTCTCGCTTGCAAGAAGCGGCGATTCATCTCCTGGTCGAGAAAGAAGCGACTGATCTCTGCAGTGGGATTGTTCGTAGCGGCCATCTTGGGACTCCGGAAACTCATAGTAATGCGTGCGACTCTATCATCGTAGGACGAGGATCATACACGGCGGAGGGCTCCAGTGGCCCGTTCTCCGCCTCTGATTGCGCGCAGCGGCTCCTCTCTCTGCACTGATCGACCGGGTGCGCGAGGTCGTGACCCGGCGGGACCGGATTCCATGGAGCGCTCCCCGCCCTCACTCCATCTCCCGCCGGAGCTTTTCCCACCAACGCATTCGCCGTGCGATCTCCTTTTCGTAAGCGAAGCAGCCGGGCTCGTAGAAGTTTGCTGCGACGATCTCTTCCGGCAGAAAGCGTTGACCGGCGAAAGCGTGGCGAAAGTCGTGATCATAGCGGTAGCCCTGGCCATGTCCCAGTTTCTTTGCCAACGCGGTGGGTGCGTTGCGCATCCACACCGGAACCGGCAACTGCCCCTCCCGCTCGATCATCTCCAGGGCTTGCGTGTGCGCGCGATACACGCTGTTGGACTTGGGCGCGGTAGCCAGGTAGATTCCCGCCTCCACCAGCGCCAGCGCTCCCTCGGGCATGCCGAGAAAGTGAACCGCGTCGCGTGCCGCCAGGGCCACGGTCAGCGCCCGCGGGTCCGCCAGTCCAACGTCTTCCGACGCCGTTCGGACCAGGCGTCGCGCCACGAAAAGCGGGTCGTCACCAGCTTGCAGCATGCGTGTGATCCAGTAGGTGGCCGCCTGCGGATCGGACCCCCGGATCGACTTCTGCAGCGCCGACGCCAAGTCATAGTGCGCGTCCACGCCGTGCCGCAGAGATCGACCGGCCAGCGCCTGCTCCGCCTCTGCGACTTCCACCACTCCGCCGGAACCCACCAGGGCAGCCGCCAACTCCAGGGCGTTCAGGGCGAAGCGCGCATCCCCTTCAGCCGCCGCGGCAAGCAGTTCCAGTGCGGCATCGGTGCAACGGATCTTGCCTGGGCCCAGGCCAACCTCCGCGGTCAGCGCCCGGCGCAGCAACACAATCACCTCTTCGCGGCTCAGTGGCCGCAGCACCACCACTTTGAGCCTCGACAGGAGCGGTGCATTCACCTGAAACGCTGGATTCTCCGTCGTCGCGCCGACAAAAAGCACTGTTCCGGCTTCAACATGAGGCAGGAACACATCCTGCTGGGCGCGGCTGAAGCGGTGCAACTCATCGACAAAGAGCAGGGTTCGCTGCTCCCGCTGCTCTGCCGCCGCGATCAGCCCGCGCGCCTCTTTGACTCCCCCGGTGGTCGTATTGAATCGCTCCAGGGCCGCCCCGACTGTCTCCGCGAGCAGCAGGGCCAGTGAGGTCTTGCCACTTCCCGGAGGACCCCAGAGAACCATCGGCGGCAGCATTCCCCGCGCCGTGGCCCGGCGCAGCCAACCCTTCGGCCCGAGGAGCGCTTCCTGCCCCACCACTTCGTCCAGAGAGCGGGGCCGCATGCGGGCGGCCAACGGCACCGGATTGGCAAAAAGCTGCTCGCTACCAGGAGCGGGGGCGGATTGGGGTGAAGAGGGCAAGTCACTTCCCAGTAGAACGCGGAGATCGGCAAGGGAACGCGAAACGCCAGTATACTACCCTGGAGGTGTGGTCAACCACGGCTCAACCCGCGCGCCGCGCGGCACCCGATCTCCAACACCGCCCGGGTTGTAGAGTTCCTGCCTTGGTCCGGAAGCGTCACCCCACCAGTTGTTGCGTGCGTCCACTCCATACTCACGGCTCCAGAGGCCGTAGTCCCCATTGCCGCTGATCGTGTTGCCACTGATCCGCGGTTGCCCGCCGTCCACCCGCACACCATGTGAGCGATTGCCGCGAATCCAGTTTCCCTCGACTACAGCCCCATCTCCCTCCAGCCAGATTCCGGCGGCGCAGGAATCGATCACATTGCCGCTTACCACAACCTGCGCGTCACGACATTCGATTCCTGCTTCCCACGCGTTTTCGATGCGGTTGCCGGCCAGCGTGGCGCTGCGCGAGCCGATCACCAGAATGCCGACCCCTCCACCGGTCACCGTCGAAGAATCGATGCGTGCGTCGAATACGCGGTTGACCAGGCGCGCACCCCAATCGAAGCCCCGCAACGTGCACCCCGAGACCCGCGATCGCCGCGCACCATCCAGAACCATGGCACTGGCTCCGGACAGAGCCGCCGCCCGCAACGAGTCGACCCCGCCGTGCCCCCGGTAGCCGACCGCGGGAGAGGAGACTGCTCCCCCAACGACCACTGCCATTCCCCCCTCCACCTGCACACCACAGCGCTCGCCGCTCACGCTGCTCCCGTGGAGTTCGACGCGTCCCAGATCCACCAGTACGCCGCAGACCGAGTTGGAATCGATGGTTGAGCTGTCGACCACGGCAGTTGCCGTTCCGCCGCGCACCCGCAGCCCCACCCGAGCGTGATGGATCTCCACATGACTCAGGTGCGCCGACCCGCCATCGATCTCCACCCCCTGCCACTGCCCGGGACTGCCGGCCAGCGCCGCCGACGCCAGCACGATCGGCGCCGTGGAATCCGCCACCATCCGCAGCACTCCGGCAATGGACAACCCGGCCACGGTATCGGCACGGTCGCGAAACAGAATGTGGGTTCCCGGCGCCACAGCGAGGGTTGTGCCCTGCGCCACCTGCACCAGGCTGCGCACTACAACATCCCCTGCCAGGACCGTATCTGCATCAATCGGTCCGTTGAGCAAGTTGCCATCCTGCAGAATCTCATCCCCGATCTCGGACGGCACATCGCTGGCCGCGCAGGCCACCAGCCAGAGCATCAGCACCCCGCACACCAAGGCGCCGATGCCGCGCCGCCCACCGCCGGGCGCGCGCCCCCGCCTCCGTGGGGCCGCCTGCGCCGCTCCGCCCCCCCGGTCCAAGCCCGCTGACTCTCTTCTGCGGTCGCCCAAACTGCATCTCCACCAGTTCCCGCACTCCGCGTGCACGAACCGGCCGAAAAGGCCTTCTTGCGAGGCACGGCAGCGGGCCCCATGCGCGCGCTCCGCCTCCATTCCCCCATCGGCGTTTTGGAGGGCGATCTTGCCCCGCGGGGCCCCCTGTCGCCAGAGTGCACAGAGGGCCAGCAAGAGAGTCGGACCAGCTTCGCGGTCAGTCGATATAGCCCAATGCCTGAAGCTGCTTGCGCATCGCCGGTGACAGTTCGGCGTTGCCCCCGGAGCCGCGATCAAGCGCCAGCCAGGCCAGAATCTTGCTCCGCATCCGCTCCACCCGCTCCGGCTCGACTGCGCTCAGGTCGTTGTTCTCGCCGGGGTCAGCCACCAGATCGTAGAGTTCCTCCGCAGCGTGGCGATAGACCAACGGATCGACATCATCCCGGCCTTCGAGCAGCGAGATAATCAGCTTCCAACGCCCCTCGATCATCGCAACCGCCGCACCGTTTGCATGCTCGATAAAGATCGGCATCGGCGCCACCTCCCCCGTGCCGCGCAGCAGTGGCACCAGACTTCGCCCGGGAAGTTCCTGCCCCGCATCGAGACCGGCCAACTCCAGAAGAGTGGGCGCAATATCGATCCCCTGCACCACTTCGGTTCGGCGCTGTCCCGCCAGCAGATCGCCGGGATGCCAGAAGATCAGTGGCACGCGCACCGACGGCGAATAGATACCGCGGTGATCAAAAAACACACCGCCCTTGCCGAACACCTCGCCATGATCGCCGGTCAGCGCGACCACCGGCGCACCCGCGCCCTGCGGCGCTTCGAGCGCCGCAAAGAGCCGGCCGAGGGCAGTGTCGGTCTGTAGAATCTCCGCATCGTAGAGCGACCGAAAAGAGGCCACCTCTGCTTCCGTCCAGTGGACACCGTTGTAGATCATCGCCTCAATCGGGATCTCGCGGCGGTAGGTTGCCTCGTAGAGTTCCCGCTCCATCGGCGTCAGATCCGGTTGCTGGAGAAAAAGATCATCCAGCGAAAGCTCGCGATCGAAAACCTTCCCCATGGTCGCTACCCGGCCGGCGCGCCCGGTTCCGAGCGCCTTTTCGTAAGGCGGATCCGGGATGTAGGGCATGTGCGGATCAAAAACATGGATCCAGATAAAGTAGGGGTGGCTCCCCTGATCCGCGATCCACTGCAGCGCCCAATCAACCGCCTCCGACGCCGGCCGGGTCCAATCCGGGAATGCATCCTCGGGAGTGCCGGGCCGCGGCTTCACATCCATGAACTGATCGAACCCGCGCCCCAGGCCGGAGTGCGCTTGATTCAGATGCCCGGTGCTGATCACCGCGGCTGTGGCGTAACCGGCATCGTGAAACCGCTCGGCCAGCGTGGGAATGTCGGTGCGGGCAAAGCCGAGTGTATTGTCGCTCACACCATGGGTTTTCACATAGCGCCCGGTCATGATCGTCGTATGCGACGGATTGGTGCTGTTGGTTTGGCTATAGGCCGTCTCAAAAAGCACCCCCTGCGCCGCCAGTTCAGCGATGCGGGGGGAAGTCGGGCGCTCATAGCCATAGGCGGAGAGATGGTCGGAGCGCTGCGTGTCGATCGTGATCAGCACCACGGAGGGCCCGTCCGGCCCGCCGCAGGCCGCCAACCAAAACAGCGCGAGCGGCGCCAGTAGAAGAAGTTTGCGCTTCATCAAGCATTCCGGAAAGTCCGATCACCAGGAGCCTGTCGCCGGGGGGCGCGGCAGGTGTCGAACGACGCTTAGAGTGGAACGGTCCTTCCGCCGGGAAGAGCTTGCCCGAAACTACGACAAACCCGGCGCAAAGACCTGCTTGGTGAAGGGTAGCAGAGGGAACGGCGCCGCATCGCCATCAAAGTCCGAAACGCAAACCGACCCAGGCGGAGGCGCCGGAAAGATCGACCCGTGTAATGTAGATCTTGTCACCGCTGCGCTCTCTTTGCGACACCACATTGTGGGCGTAGCGCAATTCACCGACCACGCTCACCGTATCGCTCAGGTGGAGCCCCGCGCCGCCACCAAATTGCCAGGCGAAGCCGCCGTAGAGATCGCGGCTGATGTTCCCGTCGTGCTCCTCGACGGTCCACACAATGCC
>JALXCG010000608.1 GCA_026991065.1 Gemmatimonadota bacterium
GCTCCAGCCGCCGGCGATGTCGCTGTAGCTCACCTCGATCTCACCGCGCGCGAGGCGCAGTTCCGGGGCATCGTCATCCCAGAGGATGCAATTCTCCAGCGTTACGGTGGCCAGCGCGGGCGTGATGTCGAAGCCCAGGCCGCCATTGCCGTCGCCGGCGCTGTTGCGGGTGAAGGTGCATTGGTAGAAGGAGGGACGGGCGTAGAACCCGGATGCATAGCCTCCGCCTCCGCTGGCGGCGCTGTTATCGCTGATGAGACAGCCTTCAATGTGCGCGTTGGACTCATTGCCCCAGTAGAAGGCGCCGCCTTTGCCGCCCGTGGTGTTGTTGCGCAGGGCACAGATCTCGACCCGGGTTCCGGTGTTTTCCTCCCAGGCGATGGCGCCACCGGCAATGCCGGCCTGGTTGGCGGTGATCACACAATTGCGGATCGATGAGGGGGCACTCAGCATGATTCCGGGCGTGCTGCTCCGCTCGCCGCCGAGGGCCGGCGGAGCGCCGCCACGGACTGTGGATCGCCGCACCTCGTTGGCAATGCCGCGTCCAGCTCTGTCGCCCGCGACCCGCGACCCGCGATAGCCGATGGTGTAGTGGAGCAGTCTGCCGCCACCGCGGTAGAAGCGCAGCGCGCCACCAAGCGAGTCGGCGCTGTTGGCATTGAGGGTGCAGTTTTCCAGCGTGATGCTGGAATCCTTGATGAACGCCGCGCCGCCATGACGCGCTCGGTTGTTGCTGAGATCGCAATCGACCAGGCGCGGGGTGGAGCCGTAGGAAGAGACCAGTCCGCCTCCCTCTCCACCGGTGGCGATGTTGTCGCTGACGGTGCAGCGTTCGAGCAGGGCGTCGCTCTGCTGGAAGATGTCGAGCCCCGCCGCATAGCGGGCCAGATTGCCGCTGATGATGCAGTCGGCATAGTGGGAGTTGCACTGGTAGAAATAGGCGGCTCCACCATACCCGTGGCTGCCCGCGTCGTTTCTTTCCAGGCGACAGTCGAGGAAGGTCACGCCGGTTTCACTGTCTTGGAAGTCGGTGCCGCCACCGAAGCCATCGGCAACATTGTCGCTGATGGTGCAGTTCTGGAAACGGGCGGGAGAGTAGCTCCCCGCAACGCCGCCGCCGACTTCGGCCCAGTTGTTCCGGAATTCACAGTTGATGAACCGCCCCGTGCCGTGCCACAGCCACACCCCGCCGCCGCGGCCGGCGCGACAATCACGGAAAACGCAGTCGCGGAAGAGCGGCGCGGCGTAATCGACCCAGGCGCCGCCACCACGGTCATTGGGAGAGTCGAAGCCGGTGGCATCACCCGCGCGCACGGTGAATCCCTCGACGCTGGTCGTGCTGTCTTCATCGCTGCGGAAATAGAAGCCGCGCTCGGTGTTTTCGCAGTCGATGACAGTCAGCGCCGCGCCGCCACTCCCGATCAGGCGGGCCGCCCGGCCATGAAAGTCGAGCGCGCGATTTCCCGGGCCCGAGTAGGTTCCGGGAGCCACCCAAATGGTGTCGCCGGGAAAGGCCGCGTCGATCCCCTCTTGGATCGTGGGGAAGTCTTCCGGTACACGCACCGGACCGGGGGCCGCCTTGACAATCACCTCGACCGACGCGGCGTGGACCACCTCGCCGTTGCGATAGGCGGAGATCGAAATCTGGTGGGTGCCACCGGCCGTTGCGGTCAAAGCCACCGGCCACGCCAGTGAATCGTCCGGAGCGAGTTCAAGGGCCGGACCGGCATAGATGGAGAGGTGCTCTCCCGACCAGGGCAGGTCAACCGCCAGCGAGTCCAGCACCAGCGCCTGGTCGCAACGGTTGACCACCGCGGCATCGAACTCCATCAGGTCGCCAAGCAACAGCAGATGCGGTGGATCAACCGCGACCACGCGCAATTCACAGGGTGGGTCGATGCAGTTGTTGCTCCCGCCGAACATCCCCATGTCGGATCGCGCGCCGCCCTCTCCGGGCGGCAAACAGGCATCGGTCAAGGCGGGGTCACCGGTGTCGATGCAGGGCGAAGCGGGGCGCAGGGTGTAGTAGTCCCAAGCGGGGTCGACGAAGAGCGGATCCGCGTCGATGTTTCCTTGTCCCTCCCAGCCGTCGAGAATGTCGCTATAGCGAACCGCGACCGGGCAGGTGTAATAGATATCGAGTTGGGCGGGCTCATTGTCGCGGATGATCGAGTTGCGGATCGTGCCGCTGCTCTCGAAAAAGATCGAGATCCCACCCGCGCCGTAGAGGCTGGTCGCACTGTTGCCGAGAACAACGCAGTTGCTGACCAGCAGGCTGTCCGCCTGCGACAGATAGAGCCCGCCGCCATTAAATCCGGCATTGTTGGTCATGGCCGAGTTCTCGATCACGGCAAGCTCGGCGCCACTGAGATAGACCCCACCACCGACATAGCCACTGAGGTTGCGGTCGATGAAGCTGTTGTGCAGGGAGAAACTACCGAGCGAGGAGAGGAACATCCCCGATCCGGTCCAGTCGCTGTAGTTGTTCTCGACCCGGCTCTCTTCGACCACGACATCAGCATAGGAGCAATACCAGCCACCGCCCAGGCTGCCGGCGATGTTGCCGGCGAGGGTGCAGCGGGTGAGGGCAATCAACGGTTTGTTGCTGTAGTCGCCGTAAACGTGAATCGCGCCGCCGTCATCGGCCTGGTTGGCGCGCAGCTCGGTGTCGATGCAAGTAAGATCGCTCTTGCGGGCGCTGATGCCGCCGCCATAGCTGGTGTTGGCGGTGGCGCTGTTGTCGTGGATGAAGCAATTGTCCACTACCAGCGCGCCCGATTCCACATGGATCGCTCCGCCGCGCGCGCCGGAGCCGGTGGTCTGATTGGCGTAGAGTTCGCAATCCGCGACCCGCGCCTGCGCCGCATCGACCCGGATCGCCGCGCCGTCACCGCTGGTGTTCGCACCGGTGATGGCAAAGCCTTCGATCACGGCGGCAACCCCCGGCAAAACCGAGACACCGCGACCGCTCCCCGCGCAATCGATCAGGGTTTCCGCGGAACCATCCGCGCCACGCAGCACCAGACTGGTGGCGATCTGCAGATCGGTGTTGCCGCTCCCCGTGTAGGTGCCGGCGGCGACCAACACGGTGTCGCCCTGAGCGGCGGCGTTCAGGGCCGGCTGGATCGCCGGGAAGTCGCCGGGGACGTAAAGAGTCACGGCCGGTGCCGAAGAGCCGGCGAGGGCCAGGGCCGCGGCGGCCCGGGAAAAGGCGGAAGCAAGACGCATGGGGTGAACACTCCTGTTGTTACATTACAGTGCAGCGAAGTAAATCATCGCTTCAGCATAACCGCGGCTCCATCACTCAAGCGGGACTTTTCTCAGGGCGTGGAGTTTCCCGGCGGCAGAAGCTGTCTGCATGGGTCGCACCGGGATCATCCGCGATCACTCTCCCCACCGCGTGATCGACATCCGCTCTGCGGGGAACGTAGAATCCTCGCCACATCCCATCGCAGAGAAGAACGCCGCGCGAAACCAGCTCCCCTTGTTCAACGAGATCTCCAACCAGTCGGTCACCCGCCTGCGCATCGCCGCCCTTCTCCTGCTGGCGGGCGTGCTGCTCGCGGTCGGCTACCACTACCACGACCGCCTCACCGTGGACGAAATCCGAATGCTGGTCGACCAGGCCGGCTGGTGGGGCGCGGTGCTCTATGTGGGGCTCTTCGTGGGCGCCGAGATGATTCAGGTTCCCGGCTGGATCCTGATCACCGCGGGGGTTGCGGCTTTTGGGCCCGACTGGGGCTACCTGCTCTCCTTGATCGCCGCCATCCTCTCGGTCGCCGTCGCGTTTCTGATCACCCGCGGGCTTGGCGGCAAGCCGTTGGCCAGGACCCAGCGCCCCATGCTCCGCCGCCTGCTCGCCCAGATCGACCACCACCCGGTGCGTACCGTGTTCGTGCTGCGTCTGATTTTCTGGGTCTCTCCGCCGCTCAATTGCGCCCTCGCCCTGACCGGGATCCGCTTCCGGCATTTTCTCATCGGCTCGGCGCTCGGTCTGGCGCCGCCGCTCTTTGTCATCGCCCGCACCGGTCATTGGCTGATCGGCTGAACCACCCCGGGTGGGGCCGATCTTTTTGCGCAGACGCGGGGTGGAGCCAAGTGCCCATGCCGGGTGTTGGAGCGGTTTCGGCGAGATCTTGGCGCTTGGTGGCGGCCGGCTGCACCGGGGCGAGCGGCACGGGGTGTCCGATGGGGCGCAAGCGGTGCAGTAAAAAAAAGAGGGTAAAAAGTGCCGATGGGCCGGTCCGAGTCGGGGGCGCGATCCGGGTTTGAGAAAGCTCCTCCTCCACCGCGCCGGTTGGCGGGGTAATCTTTGGGGATGCCACGTTTGATCACTGCGACCCACGTCTACCGCTATCTTCTGTGTGAGCATTCGGCGAGTCTGGCTTTGCACGGCGATCCGGCGCTCAAGGTGCCGCCCCACGAGGGGTTGCGGCTGCTGCTCGATTTGGGCAATCGGCACGAGGCGGAGTGGGTGGCGGAGCACTGCGCGGATTGGGCGCGGGTGGAGGATCCG
>JALXCG010000609.1 GCA_026991065.1 Gemmatimonadota bacterium
GGCTGGAGGCGCGCGACGGGCTGTCGGCGATCAACGGCTCCAATCTGATCGCGGGGATGGGGGCGCTGTGGCTCCATGACGCCGAGCAGTGGGTGCAGCAGGCGGAGATCGCGGCGGCGATGAGTCTGGAGGCCCTGCTGGCAAACATGAAACCCTACACGAGTCGGCTGCATGAGCTGCGCGGGTTCGGCGGAGCGGTCTGTTCGGCGGGGAATCTGCGGCGGCTGGTGGCGGGTTCCGATCTGGTCACCGGAAAGCTGCCGGTCAAGGTGCAGGATGCCTATTCGATGCGCTCCACGCCGCAGGTGGTGGGGGCGCTGCGGGATCAACTGGCGCACACCCGGCGCCAGGTGGAGATCGAGCTGAACGGCGTGGCCGACAATCCGATCTTTCTGACCGATCCGCCGGAGGTGCTGACCGGGGCCAATTTCCAGGCGACGCCGATCAGCCTGCCGCTGGACAGTGCGGGGGCGGCGGTGGCGATGGTGATGGTGCTGGCTGAACGGCGCCTCAATCGGCTGCTGCATCCGGCGCTGAATGTGGGGCTGCCGGCGTTTCTTACCCGCGGAGCGGGGATGTTCTCGGGGCACATGCTGAGCCAGTACACGGCAGATTCGCTGGTGGTCGAGGCCAAGATTCTGAGTGCGCCGGCGTTTGTGCAGTCGATCCCGGCGGCGGCGGATCAGGAGGACTTCGTCAGCATGGGGATGAACACGGCGTTGAAGAATCAGCAGATTCTGGAGAATGCGCGGGCGGTGATCGGGATTGAGCTGATCGGCGCGGCGCAGGCGCTGGATTTTCGTGATCACCACTGGGGCGCCGGGGTGCGCGCGGCGCACGCGGCGGTGCGCGGGGTGGTGGAGCATCTGGACGTGGACCGGCCGCTCTTCCGCGACCACAACGCCATGACGGCGGCGGTGGAGCGGGGTTCGGTGCTGGAGGCGGTGTGCGCCGAGATCGGCCCCCTGGACTCCTCCTGGGCGGAGCCGAGCGGGCGGCAGTAACAGACAGGTCGGACGCGGCTCCGGGCCGGGTCCGAAAAAAGGCTGCGCAGGACGCGCGGTTTGGACGATCAGCAAAGTTTCAGGCGCGACTTCCGCCGCGGCGGGTTGCCCATCCCCGGCCGGGTCCGAGTGACCCGCGGCGGGGCGGGCGGAACCCGGGCGGGAGCCGGTATTCGCGGCGGCGGCGAGACGTGTCGCCCGTTCTCTTCCTTCTACTGGGAAACTGACCATGACGAGCCAATCCACCACCACGACTGTTCCCTATCCGGGGATTCCGGTGACCACCAACGGGAATCAACTGGTCTCCTACTACACCGAGGCGCGCCTGGCCGACGCCGGGATCTTCTACCCGATCACGCCGTCGACCGAGATGGGAGAGAACTTCCAGCTCTCTTTCGCGCAGGGGCAATTGAATGTCTTCGGCCGCCCCAAGGTGGCGGTGGAAACGGAGGGGGAGCATGCCGCCCAGGGCGGGGCGATCGCCTATTCGCTGACCGGCAAGCGGGTGGTGAACTTCACCTCCGGGCAGGGTGTGGCCTACGGCATTGAGCAGTATTACCACGCCCCCGGCAAACTCTCGACCATGGTCCTGGAGGTGGCGGCGCGGGCGATGACCAAGCATGCGCTGAATGTCCACTGCGGTCACGATGACATCTATCTGGCGCTGGACACCGGCTGGATCATTCTCTTCGGCAAGGACGCACAGCAGGCCAGCGATCAGGCGCTGATTCTGCGCCGGGTGACGGAAACCGCCCTGACGCCGGGGATCAATGGCCAGGATGGCTTTCTGACCTCGCATCTGGAGCGCACCTTCCTCAAGCCGGAAGCGGGGCTGATCCGCGAGTTCCTGGGGCACCCCGAAGATCTGATCGACTGTCCCACCGAGGCGCAGCGGGAGTTGTTTGGCCCACGGCGGCGGCGGGTGCCGGCGGGGATGGACCTGGCGCGCCCGGCGGTGCTGGGCACCGTGCAGAACCAGGAGCACTACATGCAGGGGGTGGCGGCGCGGCGGCACCATTTCGTGGAGCCGATCCTGGGCTTCCTGGAGCAGGCCTACGAGGAGTTCGCGCGTCTCACCGGCCGGCGCTACGGGCTGCTGAGCGCCAATCAGTGCGACGATGCCGATACGGTGTTTCTGTCGATCGGTTCGGCGGCGGAGAACATCGACGCGGCGATCGACTACATCCGCGCCACGCGTGGCGAGAAGGTGGGTTCGATCCACCTGAATGTGGTCCGCCCCTTCCCCGAGGCGGCGGTGATCGAGGCGCTGCGCGGCAAGCAGCGGGTGATTGTGCTGGAGCGGATCGATGACCAGACGGCGGGTGAGAATCCGCTGGCGCGGGATATCCGCACGGCGCTGGGCAAGGCGCTGGAAAACAGCCGCGGGGCGGCCCACGCGGGACTGCCGGCGCTGACCGCGGAGGAGTTGCCGCGGATCTTCTCCGGCACCTATGGGCTGGGGTCGCGCGATTTCCGCCCCGAGGGGATTCTGGGGGCCTATGAGTTCGCCACCGGCAAGATCGCGCGCGAGGATGGGCACCGGGCGAGCGACGGTGAGAGTTTCTTCTATGTTGGGATTCCCCACCCCTACGCGGTGGTGTCGGAGGAGGCGCCGAGTCTGCTGCCGGAGAGCGCGATCGCGATCCGCTTCCACTCCATCGGCGGCTGGGGGATGATCACCACCGGCAAGAACATGGGGGAGATTCTCGGCGCGCTGGGCTCCTACGTGGCGCACCGCGACGATCCGCAGGCGGCGGCTCACGCGACCGCGGTACACATCAGCGCCAACCCGAAATATGGTTCCGAGAAAAAGGGGGCGCCGACCGCTTACTTCCTGGTGGCGGCGGGCGAGCGGGTGCGCACCAACTGCGACCTGCGCCATGTGGACGTGGTGCTCTGCTGCGATCCGAAGGTGTTTCTGCACACCAATCCGCTCAACGGCCTGAACCCCGGGGGCGCGTTTGTCTGGGAGTCCAACGAGACCACCGACGAGGGGGTCTGGTCACGGATTCCGGCGCGCTACCGCCAGGAGATCATCGATAAACAGATCCGCATCTTCGCGCTCAATGGCTTCGCCATCGCGCGGGCGGCCACCGAGCGCCCCGATCTGCAGTATCGGATGCAGGGCAACTCCTTCCTCGGCGCGTTCTTCCGCGTCTCCAGTTTTCTCGCCGATCACCACATTCCGGAAGCGGAGTTCCTGACCACGGTGCGCGAGCAGTATGTGCACAAGTTCGGACGCTTCGGCGACGCGGTGGTGGAATCCAATATGACCGTGATGAACGAGGGCTACTCGCAGGTGCGCGAGATCCAGCCCGGGGCGGTGGATGCGCCGGACCGCTCGGCGATGCGCGGGCCGCTGCACCTGCCCTCGGTGGCGGGCAAGGAGCCGGAGCGCGATCCCGGCCTGAAAGCGCTGGCGCCGGTGGCGGCGGGCGGTGTGCTGGCCGATTCGCTGGCCTGTGCTCTGCGCCCGGCGCTCTTCGCCCGCAGCGACTACGATGCGCAGTTCCGCGCCGACTACGGCTACGACGTCCCCTCCACGCCGCGCGCCGCGACCGGCATGATGGCGGCGGGCACCGGCGCGACCATCGGCAAATATGTGGCGCGGCGCCTGGTGCCGAAGTTCATTGCGGAGAACTGTACCCAGTGCATGGCCTGCATCACCGCCTGCCCCGACACGGCGCTGCCCAATACGGCGCAGGATCTGGACCAGATTCTGCGTACTCTCTTCGGCCGCTATGTGACCGATGGCGGCGCGCGGGCGCTGCTGCAGCAGGCGATTCCGGAGCTGGAGACCGAGCTGCGCGCCGAGATGCTGGCCGACGCCGGCAAGAAGGGTGAGACGCCGCGCGCTTTCGCCACCCTGGTGATGGCCGGGGTGCGGCCGCTGCTGGAGGCGGCGAGCGATCTCTCCGCCGCGGTGGTGGCGGCGACGCTCGATGAGCTGGAGAAGATTCTACGCACCCTGCCGATCGCCTACGCCAATGTGCGCATGATCTTTTCCGGCAAGGAGAAGAAACAACCGGGCTCGGGCGGTGTTTTCGCCATCTTCGTCAGTGACCACTGCAAGGGATGCGGTGAATGCGTCGAGGAGTGCGGCGACCATGAAGCGCTGGTGATGGTGGACGAGGATGAGGAGATCTACGCCGACCACGAAACGGCGATCCACTTCCTCGACCTGCTGCCGGAGACGCCGCGTCACTACCTCGGGCAGTATGACCCCGACCATCCCCAAGAGGCGAAGGCGGCGGCGCTGCATTTCCACTTGATGCAGCAGAACAACTACCGCGCCCTGGTCTCCGGTGACGGTGCCTGCGCCGGTTGCGGCGAGAAGTCGGTGTTGCGGGCGGCGACCACGATCACCGAGGCGACCATGCGGCCGATTTTCCACCGCAAGGCGGAGCGGTTGGCGGCGCTGGCCGAGGAGGTGGCCGCCAGGGGGCTGCAAGCGCTGCGCGCCGCCGACACCGCCGATGGCGCGGCCGCGGCCAATC
>JALXCG010000610.1 GCA_026991065.1 Gemmatimonadota bacterium
GCGTAGAGGCGGGCGGCATCGAGCAGAACCGTTCCATAGCGCGGATGGAGGATCCCGGGGTCCGCGGCCAGGGGATAGGAGCCGGTGTCAGCGGCCGCGTAGACACTGAAGGGAGCGTTGGCGGGACCGTTTACCGTTAACTCCAGGGCTTCGCCCTGCTGGTAGCTGCCGCTCAGGCTGGAGGAGACTTCAGTGTATTCATAGCAGCCGATATCGACGGTCACGTTGCCCTTCCATGTGCCATCGAGGATGCTCGGCACACCGTCCAGATCGGTGGCGTGTTCTACTACCGTGTTGGAGCCGGCGTCGATGCAGGGCGAGGCGCTCGACAGGTGATAGTCGCTGTTGCCGGCGTCGACAAAGAGTGGATCGTCGGGCAGGTTGCCGTAGCCGGGCGAGATGCCGACGCCGGCGCAGCAGTTCCTATACTGGCCGTAGGCCAGACCGGCTATGTCCAGACTGCCGTTGGCGGAGAAGATGCAATTGGCGACGTAGAGCGGAGTGTCGCTGGCAAGCGCGGTCCAGATTCCGTTCCCGCCGTTGCCCACAACTGTGTTGTTGTAGATCCTGGGCGGGGCGGGGGTGACGCTGGGCGTGAGCCGGATGCCGTCGCCTTCGTTTCCGGCGATGAGATTGTAGACGGAGGAGGTGTTGTTGCAGGTGGCGTCGTGGATGCCCGGGCCCCCATTGGTGAGTATTCTGTTCCTTAGCACAATGGCGCCGGCAGCGCTCGAGCCCACGTAGAGTCCGCCTGAGGTGTTGGAGGTGAGCTTGTTGTTGACGATCTCCACATTTGGAGAGGTGATGTACATCCCCCATTCGCCGTTGTCGCGGATGTTGTTGTCGCGGAGAACCGCGTCACCGGACTCAGCATAGATGTAGATGCCCGACATGCGGTTCGAGTGTATGGCGTTGTGTTCGATAAGAGTGCGATGGGAATCATAGAGGTAGATTCCGCGGTAGCCCGACCGGCTGCACAGATTGTTTGCCAGAACGACGTCGTCGGAATGGACGAGCCCTATCGTGTCGTGATGCTCTGAACCGGAGCAGATGTTGTGCGTGAAAACGACGCCGTCCGTGTGCGAGACATAAAACGCATAGTTGTAGGAATTGAGCAGGATGTTGTCTTCGATGATCGAGAGTGGATCCCAAGGACTGCAGCCTTGGATTTCCAAGCCATCAAGGCGGTCTGAGCCATCGATTGTGTTGTTTGTGCACTCCACACGACCGTGGAAAGCTTCGAATAGAATGCCCGTGCTGAAGCGAGCGGCGAAGATGTTGTTTCTGTTTATCCGGATCGAACCCCGGGTCAGGGTGCCGGTGATGTAGATCCCGTCCGATTCCCCGTCGGATAGTTCGTTGCCCTCGATCACGACGGAGCTGGAGCAGTTGGATGCCTCGAAGTGGATCTGTGCGTCCCCACTGGTTTGCAGGATGTTGTTTCGAATCACGTGACCAACTGTGGCGTTGTCGCCGACGATGCGGATCGCTTCGTTGCTCATGTTTTCGATGGTGCAGTGCTGAATGATCGGCGCGTGGGTCGTGCCGACCGGTTCCGAGACGATGCCGCGTCCGCCGTTGCGAAGGATCAAGTCATAGCGGTGAAGGGGGTCCTGGATTCCCTGGATCCGACTGCCCCGGAAGTCATCGTCGGCGCTGAGTCTGATGATCGCTTGATCCCGGCCGCCGGCGTCCACGATCCAATCGGTTCCGCTGCCCGCGCTGCTGTCGGCGACAACGCTGATGTTGTTGTAAAGTACCCAGGGAAAGGGCTCTCCATTGCCCACGCCGTAGGAGACGCCGTCGGTTCCGTAGAGATGGATTGTGGAGTTGGCGGGAAGGGGCGAGTGGGGCCCGGTAAGAGCGAAGTTCACTGTTCGCCACGGAGCGCCGGCGCTGCCGTCATTCCAGTTGTCACCGTTCTGGGCATCGACATAGTAGTCTTGGGCGAGCGCTCCGGCGGCGGTCAGAAGAAGCCCGCCGAGAAGGAGCATTTTTGCTCTACCTGCTACTCTGAGTTGTTTCGAGCAATGCACGCGTCGCCTCCTTGGTTTGTACCCAGGTCTGAATGCGGAGAATGATGTGGTACCGCGGTTCGCCGCAATGACAAGCAGTATTGCTGGTGTTTGCTGCACGGGAAGTCACGCTGCCGTCGGTCACTGTCTAAGGCTGAATGATGAAGGTTTCGGCTTCGGTGCCCTGGCCGTGCCTGCTTCCGTCTGGGGCATCCACCGCGGCTTGCAGTGCGGCATACCTTCCGGCGCTTCCCGGTGGAAGCGGCAGGGTCACAGTGGCGATCCCGGTGGAGTCAATTCTGCCGGCGGCGACCGGTGTTTCGGTGTAAAGGCGGGTGGCGTCGAGCAGAACTGTTCCGTAGCGCGGATGGAGGATCCCGGCGTCCGCGGCCAGGGGATAGGAGCCGGTATCGGCGGCTGCGTAGACGCTGAAGGGTGCGTTGGCGGGACCATTCACCGTCAACTGGAGGGGTTCGCCCTGCTGGTAGCTGCCGCTCAGGCTGGAGGAGACTTCAGTGTATTCATAGCAGCCGATATCGACGGTTACGCTGCCGTCCCATGCGCCGTCGAGGATGCTCGGGACGCCGTCCAGATCGGTGGCGTGTTTCACCACCGTGTTGGAGCCGGTGTCGATGCAGGGAGAGGCGCTGGAGAGGTGATAGTTGTGGTGATCGGCATCGACAAAGAGTGGATCCTCGCGCAGGTTGCCGTAGCCGGGCGAGATGCCGGTTCCGGCGCAGCAGTTCATGTACTGGCCGTAGCCCAGGCCGAACATGTCCAGGTCGCTGTTGGCTGAGAAGATACAATTGGCAACGTAGAGTGGAGCCTCGCTGGCGAGCGCGGTTGAGAGGCCGTATCCACCGTTGCCCACCACTGTGTTGTTGTAGATCCCGGGCGGGGCGGGAGTGTCGCTGGAGGTGAGCCGGATGCCGTCGCCGCCGTTCCTGGCGATGAGGTTGTAGATGTAGAAGGAGCTGTCGCAAGTGGCGTCCTCGATCCCGGGGCCGCCGTTGTCCAGTATCGAGCTTTGGATTACCTGGGCGCCGCGCGCGCCGACATAGACCCCACCCGAGGTGTTGTACATGAGCGTATTGTTTACGACTTCTACATTCGGCGTCGTGATGTATATCCCCCACGCCTTGTTGGCACAGGAGGTGTTGTTGCGGAGAATTGTGTGACTGGATTCGCTCGAAACGTGGATGCCCCAGTTGCCACACGAATACACGGTGTTGCCGTCGACAAGAGAGTGATCGGAGCAGTAGAGGTAGATTCCGCTGGCGACCGACCCGCTGCACAGGTTGTTCGACACAACTGCGTCGTTGGAGTAGTAGATGCGTATCGCACCGTAGCGCGCTGAACCGGTGCAGGTGTTGTTTGTGAAAATGACGCCGTCAGTGTTCAGGACATAGAACGCTTGATAGCCGGAATCGAGCAGGAGGTTCCCTTCGATTCTCGAGAGCGGATCCCAGCGGCCGCAATCGAAGATGTCCATCGCGTCACCATAATAGTGCGGATAGGTGATTGTGTTGTTCAGACACTCCACACGGCCGTGGAAGTCCTCGAAAAAGATCCCAGTACCACCGCAAGTGGGGCGTGAGGAAATATCATTTCTGCTCACCCCGAGCGAACCCTGGGATAGCGTGCCGGTGATGTAGATTCCGTGCGATTCCCCGTCGGGCAGGTCGTTGTCTTCGATCACGGTGGAGCTGAAGCAGTTGGATGCCTCGAAGTAGATCTGGGCGGCCCCGCTGGATCGCAGGATGTTGTTTTGGATGAGGTGGCCAACCGTGGCGTCGCTGCCGACGATGCGGATCGCTTCCTTGCGCATGTTGTCGATGGTGCAGTACTGAATGGTCGGCGCGTGGGTCGTGCCGGCCGGTTCCGAGACGATGCCGCGCTGGCCGTTGCGGAGGACCAGGTCGTAGCGGTGGAAGGGATCTTCGATCCCCTGAATCAGGTTGCCGCGAAAATCATCGTCGGCGCTGAGCTTGATGATGTCTTGACCATCGTCCCCGGCATCCACGATCCAGTCGGCTCCGCTGCCCGCGCGGTGGTCGGTGACGATGCTTATGTTCTTGTAGAGTATCCAGGGAAAGGAGTCGCCATTGCCGACACCGTAGGAGACACCATTGGTACCGTAGAGGTGGATCGTGGAGTTGGCGGGAAGGGGCGAATGCGGCCCGTTGAGGGCGAAGTTGACCGTTTTCCACGGAGCGTTGGCGCTGCCGTCGTTCCGGTTGTCGCCGTTCTGGGCATCGATGTAATAGTCCTGGGCGAGTGCCCCGGCGGTGGTCAGAAAAAGCACCCCCAGCAGGAGCACTTTTGCCCCACCCATTGCAATGGAATGTTTGCAACCATGCACGCGTCGCCTCCTTGGCCTGTACCCGGGCCTACGTGTGGAGAGCCGGTGATTGGGCGGCTCCCTGCATTGATACTCGCTTGTAAGATATAGCAGATCCAGAGGAGGCGCGCAAGGGACCGC
>JALXCG010000611.1 GCA_026991065.1 Gemmatimonadota bacterium
AAACACAGGCCAATGGTCGTCCGCAAGCTATTTACCTCCCGGTTCGGGATCCCCCCCCTCTTTGGGTGGACCGCCGGGAGACCGCGCCGGGGATCAGCGCAAAACGCGTGCCACGTCCGTCAAGAGTTCTGAATGACTGTGCAATATATTGAACACCTTGGTGTTGCGAATCCCGTGATTGCTTGACCCGAATGCTGTGTGTGCGTACCCAACGAGCAGAACGCACGACCAGCATTGCAACGTGCAAACCTATCGACAAAAATGCACGACTACGAGCTATGTGTTCCGCGGTTCCCGATCTCGGAGGGCGAACAGAACCACGGCCGTAGCGACCGCCACATTCAGAGACTCCGCCCCTCGATGAAGCGCAATTGAAAGGGTATGGGTAGCGGCGTTACGCAGCACCTCCCCCGCACCACGCGGCTCACTGCCCGCAACGATCAATAGCCGATCGGGAGCAACAAACCGATCAAGAGAGGTCGTACCCGCAGCGCTGAGCAGAACCGTGGCGATTCCCTCTGCACGCGCCTTCGCTACAATCGTGGCGGGATCCAGAAGCCGTGGAGGGAGCCCAAGAAGGGAGCCGGCGGCGGCGCGAACGATCTTTGGATTGTAGAGATCGCCACTGCCCGGCGTGCGCAACAACGCGACGCAGCCGGCGGCATCCGCGGTCCTCACTAGGGTACCCAGGTTGCCCGGGTCGGCTACGCCATCAAGAACCAACCCAACGCCGGGACCACCATCCGGAAAAAGCGGGAAGCGGGTCGGTGGCTGGGCCGGCATGCGCGCAATCGCAACGACACCTTGACACCGTACCACCGCTGAGACGCGCTCCAGTTCATGGGCATCGACGATGGTGGCCGGGATCCCCGCCTTGGCGGCCAGCGCCCTGATCTCCGCAATCAGCCCATTGCTGCGATCATGCGCAAGTAGCAGTTCTTCGACACACTCCGAACGCAACAGAGCGTCTCGTACCCCACGCGCACCTTCTATTAGAAAGCGCTCTCTTTTCTGCCGGCCGCGCGAAGTGCGCAGGAGCATGGCACGACGAATCGGTGCGGGAGAGCGAGGACTCACTTCACAAACCACTGGTTAGATCTTTGACCTGAACGATCGGACTGTGCGGCGAGATTACCCGGAAGCTTGCCCGGTTGCACGGCTTCGTTTTGCCCTTCCGGGCAGGAAAAAAGAATGGAGTTTCGTCGCCTGGTGCTCGATGAAATTGCAGAGACCCTCATCCTCTGCAAACGAATCCGTTCGGGGCCGGATTCGCGGAGAATCAAAAGCCAACCAGAATCTCCGAGAGCGCTATGTCGGATCGATACATTGACCTGAGCCACGCCCAACGAACCAAAGAGCCGAGTGCGTTCTTCATGGTCAATGCGCTGCTCAAGGCGCGCATGGCTCTACAGTTGGAATCCAACTACCCCCATTTTGATGAGGATGTGAATGTCTACTTGGCGGACTTGATGACCAGCTTGTCCGAGCCCGAGAGGATCTTGAAAAAGAGCCGCTTAGTCCGAGCCTATGACCACGAAATCGCCTCCCTGATCAGGAAATCGGCCGTTCCGCGATTCCATGGAGAAGTCTACCAAGCCAATGCCGACGCGCTGCTGGTTCGATTCGCAATCTTCGATGAGGGCGCAGGCACAGTCCGTCCCGGCCGATTCTACGATTTCACGCCCCGACAGCAGTTGGGTCGAGCACGCATGTACTACACATTCGCGGCCAACATCTATGCTTCTCTTGCTCGCTCTTCTGCCGGAATACCCGAGATCCTGCAGAAGCTGTCCGGCAGCCTGGAAAAATACGCGCGGATCCTCCGCCACGCATGCCGAGAGTATCTGCATCTCCGGCCCCAGATCCATGAAGGCGACTTTTTTCATCTGATGCGGCACGTTGATGCCATTGGCCGGCGTGGCGAAATCGCGCAGAAACGCGATGAGTTCCTGGACCTGTACTCCTCCTACATCAAAGTTGAGCAGCCCAGCGAACAACTGACGAGGGAACTCAACCAGGTCATCGCGGACCTGGCGAGCCTGGATCCGGAGTTCGAAGGAAGCCCCGTGCAGTGATTCCCATCCGCCAAGCACAGTAGAGCGAGGCCTGGCCGGAGGGGGTCAGGCAGCTCCGTCGCTCCAGGAGAATGCGCCCCAATCGACTGACGGGAATCGACTCCAGCGATGCTGCCTCGGCAGCTTCCGGCGCATCGCGCCAACGACGGGCCAGGGTCGCGAAAGTGATGCCGACGTGAATCCCGAAAAGGAGTTCCGGCTTGAATCCCGGGAGATGCCGGACGCCCCCCAAGAGGGTGATCAGAAGCAACTCATCCGACCTCAATCCAAACTCATCCTGAACCTCCGCCGCAATCGCAGCGAAAGGATCGGGGCGGCCCTCTCGCCGGTGAATGGTGGGATCCAGGTGCCCCCCACCGGTGTCCAGCATGCCGGGGCGATCAAAGACATTCTCGCTGCGACGCACCAATACCGCTTTGGTGTCGGCAGTCACAACCAAGGCGTTGACCCCCAGGCCATCCGCACGTCCGGCGGCGGGCAGTCCTCCGCTCCACACTCCACCACTGGTTCCTTGGAGCGCCCGGTAGTTCGTGGGCGATAGACTTAGATAGAGGCGTCCGTTGCGCACCTCGAAAGCATCAAGACGGCACAAGGGACCGGAAAAGAGTTCTTGCCCGCGGCGTCGTGCTTGATCGAGAGCAGACCGCCAGTGATTTTCGACTCTGGCGTCGACCGCCGGCGGCAGGTGCTTTTCGCGTGGATCCCAGGCAACCTCGACGTCGGACCGGCGAAAGCGGCCGAGCAGGCAGAGTTCGAAATCAAAGAGCGGATCACCTTCGTGCCAAGGACCGGCCGCGGTAACAAACAACTCAGATGATCTGAGTGAAGGCCCACACCAGATAGGCGACGAGCAAGACGATTCCACCGGCGAGCAAGACCGGTGGCCACCTCAGCCCGGGTTGGGCGCTGGCCGCAGAGGAGGAAAACTCCTCTTCAGGTTTGCGTGCAGCAGCAGGAGCAGGATCAAGTTTGCGCGCCGCGACAGGAGCGGGATCCGGTTCCCCTGCGTCGCAGGAAGCGGTTGTAGGTTCTGCTTCCGCTGAGCCGGAAGATTTCGTGTCGGAACAGGGATAGAGGGTGCACAAAATCTGTTCCGCCGTGGTCGGAGAGATTTCGCCAATGGTGGCGATGATCAAGCGCTTGTTCGCAACGATTCGTCTGGCCCGGCGAGTTCTGGGTTTCCCGGTTCCACCCCACCCCGGCTCTTCCTGGTCCGCGGCCAGTGTTTGCGCTTGCCGGATTTCCCTAAGCCTCTGGTTGAGTTCAACGATCATCTGACCATCATGGATCGTTTCGGAAATTGCTTGCCCGCAGATCTCGGAGAAATGCTCCAGATCTCCCACAATCCCATGTTCGTCCAAAGTTTCCAGATAAGTCTCATGGATGAAGTCGTTGACGATGTCGGCTGTTGTTGGCTTCACAGGCTTTCTCCGCTGGTTCCTACCCATGACGGAATGCAAGTCGCATGCCGCATGAGTTGGCACTCGATACTGACGAAGAAAAACTTGCCAAACGCTTGCCAATAAGACCCATTGGAGCACTCATTGAAGAGTTGCCCCGAAGCAAAAAGGGAGATCTTTGCCGCCAGCAAAAAAACTTTGGACATGCTTTGGGGATTTTTCCGGATCGGTGCGGGCCATAGGACACAGGAAACAGAGAATCAAAGCCCCCAGTTCTCCAGAAGAACCTCGGCCAACTTCCGCTGGACATCGGGCCGATCGTAATACCCTGTGGCGATTCTCCGGCGTACTTGCTCCATCTTTTGTGTGCGCATTTCCTCGCACGCAGGCGAACGATAGCGGATTCTCTTGCGCTTTTTGGGGCTGGTGGTTGTGAGCATGGGAATGGTCCTTTCAGAACTTTTCTCGCTTACTTATTAAGGTGCGATCGGTAGCTTTTCATCCAGCCTGAAGGAAAAATGCTGATCACTGACAAATTTTCTTGCAGGACCCTGGCGCGACGAGACTTCGATGTCTGTTTTTTTGACGGTGAGAGCACGCGAAAAACAGGACAAGTCTCGGGAAACGACAAAACACACCGATGCCCGATCTTTCAGGCTCGATTTAAGAAACGCCGCTGACAAGAACTTAGTTCTTCATTGCCCGAATCGGTGGCGGAATGCGCCCGCCTCTGGCAATGAAATCGTCGCAGCGGAACGGATTGACCGGCATGGCGGGAGCCTCGCCCAAAAGCCCGCCGTAGTCCACCGATTCGCCGGCTTTCATACCGGGAAGTGGAAGTATGCGAACCGCCGTGGTCTTCAGGTTGATCACGCCAATCGAGATCTCGTCGGCGATGATCCCACTTAGCGTGGAAGCCGGTGTGTCTCCGGGAACCGCAACCATGTCCAACCCGACAGAGCATACTGCCGACATCGCTTCCAGTTTTTCAAGGGAAAGCGCCCCTTCTCGCAC
>JALXCG010000612.1 GCA_026991065.1 Gemmatimonadota bacterium
GTTCCCGTGATCCCGCGCGGAGCCGCTTTGAGGGCTCCGTGGGTCGGTCTCGGCCTGCGTCCAGTTTTCGTCCTGGTCCGAGAGCATCGCCTGTCAGTTCCAGTCGCGACCCGCGGCCAGCCGGTTCTGTTATGCTTCCCACAGTCAAGTCGACGCACCATGACACGCCACGGATGAGGAGGATGTATGCTTCGCCGCCGATCTGCTCTGCCGCTTTTCGAGCAGTTCAGAGCCACCGGAATCGGTGTTCTCACCGCGCTTTGCGTGTTGCTCCTGCTACCGATCCGGAGCATGGCCCTTTCCGGTAGCTGTTTCGACAGGAGCCGGATCGAGGTCCTTGCCGAATCTCTGGATGCCGGGCGCTTCGAGGTTGAAAAGGGTGCGGTGGAACGTGCCCTCGGAGCGCCGCCTCTGGCCGGTTTGGAGCAACGTCTTCAGGCTCGCGGGTTCTCCCTCGGGATCAGTGCCGCCGTGGTGGTGCGGGTCGAGGCTGACCGGGTGGCGCTGGTGCCGATCGAGTCGGAGAAGCGGGCTTCGGTGCTTGGCGCCGCGCTCGATGTGGGGGAGGATGCCCACGCTTTTTTGGTGCTGCCCCTGACCAAACGCCGCGCACCCTTCCTGCTGGAGTCCGGCGTGGATCTGGGCCGGAGCCGGGTAGCGCGCGTGTCGCTCGGGTCGCTGGACGGACGGGTCAAGACGCTCCGTCCGGAGAACGGCTCGGTTGCGGAGGGGCGTTTTGAGTCTTTGCTCGGGGATTACCCACAGGCTTCTCCAGAGTGTACCTGGTGCGTCGTCAACGAGTGCCTTCTGGGCGGCGATTGGTGCTCGTGGGCCATGACCCTGGTGGTGAACTGCTGGGACTGCTGGACCGGGGTCGAATGCACCGATTGCACCATCGCGATCGCCCAGGCGATCAGTTGCCGCCTCATCGAGTGCGCCGCATGCGATGAAGAGTGTGCGGATGTGCTGCCTCCGCCTCCGCCCATCTCCCTTGTGTTTGTTCCTTCCGGCACCTTCATCATGGGCGACGGCGTGGCGTGGTGTGGCAAGGACGAACACCAGGTGACGCTGACCCACGATTTCTGGATCGGTCAATATGAAGTGACAAACCAGGAGTATCTGGATCTGGTGCAGTGGGCCTACGACCGGGGCTACGTGACGGCGACGTCCGCGTCGGTTCGGGATAATCTCGATGGGAGCACCAAGGAACTCGTTGATCTGGACAGCTATTACTGCGAGATCGCGTTTTCCGATGGGGTATTCTCTCTTCGCAACGCCGGACATGGGCTCAACGGTGACCACCCGATGAAGGAGGTTTCGTGGCATGGAGCGGCGGCCTATTGCGACTGGCTTTCGCTCTCGGAAGGGTTTCCCCGTGCCTACAACCACTCGCACTGGAAGTGTGGCCCGGAGGGGAATCCCTATGCGGCCACCGGCTACCGGCTGCCCACGGACGCGGAGTGGGAGTATGTCGCGCAGTGGGACGACGAGCGGATCCATCCGTGGGGGAACGAAACCACGACTTGCTCGCTGGCCAACTTCCGGGACAGCAACACCGGTCCCTGTGTCGGCTGGACCTCTCCCGTCGGCAGATACCCTGCCGGCGCCCAGCCGAACCTCACCGACCTGGTTTACGATCTTTCGGGCAACGTAGAAGAGTGGGCCAATGACCTGTGGACATGCAAGCTGGGCACTTCACCGCAGACCGATCCGCCGGGACCTGTAGGAACCTATCACCGGATCGTGCGGGGCGGCGGTTGGACCGACAGCGCCTCCTGCCTGCGCAACTGCAACCGTCTCGACCGCGACCCCAACTACAGCGGCAGCGCCACCGGCTTCCGCCCTGCCCGGTCGGACTGAGTTTCCCTGGCGTTCTGTTCCCCTCTTCCTGGTGGGATCCAGATCTGTAGAGGACAATCGGAGCCACCCGCAGGAGTGATTCTCCGCGACAGCCCCAACGGCTACGTGGTCGCCGACGCGATCAAGCCGGTGCCGGCTGCCGCCCCGGCGCACCAGGAACCCATCACGGAAAGGCCTTCGAGCCCCATATTTAGCCCTACATCCGGATCAAGGCGCCGAGTCCGCCGGACAGAGGATTGGGGAGAGAGATCGCCCGCCGGCGCCTACTTCTTCCGCCGATGCAGCGCGATCGGCTGCTGCTCCTGCCTGCGCTCAATCCAGTTCTGGTAGAAGTCCACGGTGAACATGAGCAGCAGAATGAAGATCGTGATCCACTGCGGAATGTAGGGGAAGGCGCTGTCGTTGACCGTGAGGTGCGCCACGTGGCCCCCTTCGAGGAAGAGCACGAAGCCGATGAGCAGCAGAACGAAGAGCCCCAGAATCTCGAAGTCGGGATTGGCGCGCAGGAACTCGGCGATGGGAGCGACGAAAACGAGCATCAACGCCACCGAGATGATGACCGAGCCCATCATCACCGGGAAGATGTCGGTCATGCCGACCACGGTGAGAATGGAGTCCACCGAAAAGAGCAGATTGAGGCCCACAATGGTCATGAGCACTCTGCCGAAGCTACCGCCTTGCCGCACTTCGTGCTCCACCCCCTTGATCTTCTGGCGCAGCTCCTTGACGCCCGACCAGATGAGGAAGAGCCCGCCGCCGACCAACACCAGCGCCTTGCCGCTCACCGCGCCGTGGAGGTGAACTCCGAGCGCGCTCAGGTCCAGATTCCAGAAAGGCTGCCCCGCGTATTTCAACACCCAACTGACCAGCGCCAGGAGCAGGATTCTGAAGCTCATGGCCAGAATCAGGCCCAGCCGCACCGCCCGCGTCTGCCGGTCCATCGGCAGCTTGCCGGCCAGTATGGTGATGATAATCAGGTTGTCCGCGCCCAGGGCGATCTGCACCAGGGTCACGGAGAGCAGCGCC
The DNA here is from genome assembly GCA_026991065.1 of Gemmatimonadota bacterium. Classification (GTDB taxonomy): domain Bacteria; genus JALXCG01. The sequence continues at coordinate 2,887 of JALXCG010000612.1, forward strand.
AGCCAGAACGTGGGATCCGCAATCAAGTCCATCGTGATTCACTCCAGGTTTCCGACGAGCATAGCCGCTATCGGGTGCTGGGATGAATCCAGGGGCGCAATCACAGCGCATTCGGCGGGGCTACTCGACATAACCCAGAGCGCGCATGCGTTCGCGAGTGCCCTCATCCACCTCCATCCGGATTGCCGCCGGAGACTTGGCCTGGGTGACGACGTCATCCAGATAGCGTTCCAGCATCGCCGTGGCCGAGACCCGGTCGTCGCCGCCGGGGCGGGCGGCTGCCGAATCCGCCGCTGGCGCCGGAATGCTCACCGGTTCTTCGGTGACCTCTCCGGTCGCCACATTCTCGATCCATTTGCGGCTTCCCCGACGATAAGAGACGTACTCCGGCCGCCAGCCCATTGTTTCGCGGAACCGACTGCTCGCGTAGAGTTCGGTGCGTGCCGGCCCGGAATGGGCGAACGAGCGACCGTCGATGGGGGACGGAGGTGCCACCGCCATCCAATCCAGAATGGTCGGCGTGAGATCGGCCAGCGACACCATCCGATCGTCAACCGTGCCTGCAGGGATCCGGCCCGGAAAGCGAGCCAGCAGGGGAATCCGGACCACCGACTCGAAAACCCGTTCCGAGTGGTCGTAGTAGTAGTCGTTGCCGAAACTCTCGCCGTGATCGGCGGTGACCACCAGCAGGGTGTGATCCGCCAGACCGGCGCGCTCGACCGCGGCCATCACCTCTCCCACCAAGGAGTCCACTTCGCAAACCCCGGCCGCGTACATGCGCCGCCAGAACTCAACATGCTGCTCATCGAATGGCATCTCGGCGGGCGACTCGCCGGGACGCAGAAACCGCTTCTGGAACTTGGGCGAACAGTCGTAGGGCGCGTGCGCGTCGTAGAAATGGAGGAACAGAAAGAAGGGGCCGCTGCGCACGCGGTCCATCCAGGCAAGGCCGTGGTCCAGGGCTTCGGTTCCGGGACGATTGCTTGCCACCATGCCGTCGCCGAGCCAGCGCAGAGTCGGCCGCAACAGGGTCAGACAGCGTGGCACAACGGGCATCATGCGCAGGCGCCTGTGGCCGACCGCGAAACAGTCGTCATAAATGGAGAAGCCCTGGTCCAAGCCGGCCCGCCCCGTGAGCACTTCGGCACTGACAAACGCGCCGGTTGCATAACCCTGTGCCTGGAGGGTTTCGGCCAGGGTCACCAGGCTGCGGCTGACCACGGAAACCAGATTGTCCACCACCCGATGATGCTCCGGCACCAAGCCGGTCAGCATGGTGGTGTGAGCCGGACGGGTGGATGGCAGAGGCGTGGAGAGATCGGTAAAGCGAATCCCCTGCGCCGCCAGACGGTCCAGATTGGGGGTGATCGCCGACCCATTGCCGTAGCAGCCGAGCGCGTCGGCACGAACGGTATCGAGACTGATCAGGATCATGTTCGGCAGCGTGGCGGTGCCACGGGCAGGCACCGGGACTGCGGCGGCGATCTGCTCCTCCAGGCGGCGGCAGGCATCCCGCCCATCAAGGATCCAGTAGATGCCGATGACCACCGGCAGCAACAGGACTGCACCCAGCAG
>JALXCG010000613.1 GCA_026991065.1 Gemmatimonadota bacterium
GCGAGCATCGCCGACACCCATCTTCCCTGCCTCTATTTCGTGTTTTTCCGGCGCTTGACGGAGACCTACGCACGCAACCTCGGCGAGCGACTGGGGCGTTCGCTGCTCACGGCCGAGGAGCGGGCGCGAGCAGAGGCGATCCTGGATGAGCGTACCCAGGGCTGGCCGGAGGAGTTGCTGCGCGACCGGGAATTGTATCTGAGCGGCATCGCCTTCCATCACGCGGGCGTCAACGTGCTGCTGAAGGCTCTGGTCGAGGAACTCTACGAGGCGCACCTGGTCAAGGTTCTGTATTGTACTTCCACTTTCGCTCTCGGCATCAACATGCCGGTAAAGACGGTGATCTTCGACGGCATTCAGAAGTTCGATGGTCAGCGCATGCAGCCGCTTACGGTGCAGCAATTCATGCAGAAGGCCGGGCGCGCCGGCAGACGCGGCATGGACGAGGTTGGCTACGTGGTGGTCAACCAGGAGTTCGACGACTTCGAACGCAATGCCCGTTGCTTTGGCCGTTACGAGCAGGGGCGCTATGAGTCGGTCAACTCCTCCTTCAATCTCTCTTTCAATTCCATCGTCAATCTGCTGAGCGCCTACCAGATGATGGAAATCCAGGACATCGTCAACAAATCCTATCGAAATTTCCATCACCGCAAGATTCTGGACCAATTGAGCGCGGACATCGATGCCGTTCGCGACGAATTGGCGGCCCTGTTGGGAAGGGCGGCGCTTGATGACGAGGATGTGCCGGATTCGAGCGCGGCGATTGTGGGGGAGGCCATCCCCCTGTCCGGCGTGGACGAATCCGAGGTTTTGCGGCGACGAGAGAGTGCAATTTTCAAGCGAATCGAGGAGCGCATTGCAGGCCGACACGAATGGCTTGGGCGCTCCCCGCGCTACGCCCAGATGCTGGATGCGTGTAGCAACCCCGATCAGCTGCTCCGGTTGATTGCTGATGAACTCACCGAGACCCCGCCGCATCGCGCAGGCCGTGTGCGGCGCTTGCGCCGCGCGGTAAAGACCGACATTCAGGAACTGCGCGGGATTCGTGACGCTCACAGTGTTCGCGTGCATGGCGGCCACGCACCGGAGTCCGTAGCTGGACAGGCGACGCTGCTGCGCAAACGCTTGGCCACTCTGGAGAGAAAACGGCGGCGAGAAGAGCGCCGGCTGTACCAGAATCTGCTGGAGAAGGTGCATTTCCTGCGTGAAATCGAATACATCGGTCCCGACAACGATGTGCGGGCCGGCGGCGAGATCCTCAAGAACATCCACATCGAAGAGGTTTTTGTGACCGAATTGATTCTCGCCGATGTATTCAGCGGACTTGAAGATGGACTTCTCTATGGCCTGATGGCGGCGATCTGCGCGGATTTCCCCCGGCGCGCCGCCCTGCGTGCCCAGATCCCTCGCCCGGTCCGTGATCTCGCCAAACGCGTGATGAAGATTCGGCGCTCCTACATTGTGACCGAGGCGGAACGCTACAACGGTGTCCGCACTTCGTTCTCTCCGGAGATTCTCTACCTGGCGTCGCTCTGGGAGGAGGGGCACACGCTGATGGAGATCATGCTCTTGATCGACACCAATTCGGACATCAGCGGAGACCTGGTTTCAGCCCTGCGGCGGGCCAAGGACCTGGGGAAGCAGCTCAAAGACGTGTATCGTGGCGATGCCGCGATCATGGAGCAGCTCGGCCGGGTGATTCGCAAGGTCAGCCGCGACGAAGTCGAAGTGCTGGATTGAGCGGTCGACGACGGATCAACCGACCCTCGGCGTCGAAGACCAGGATCTCTTTCGGTGCCGTCATGGTGACCAGGAAGCTCCGTTTCCGCAATGCCACGAGACGCCACTTCTTGATGCGGCGAAGGCTGTCCGGAAGCTCTTTCAGGTTGAGTTTGCTTATTGCAGCAGCGTCAACCGACGCGCTGCGAGCGAGCCGCTGGCAAATGGTGCAGAGCATGTTCGGAGAGATGCAGCGGTTGCAATAGAGTTCGCCGCAGTTCCCGCAGCGCAGAGCATGCGGCTGGCACAGCGTGCTCCCGCAGGGGATGCAGTGCTCCGTGTGGTCGTCGCAAACCGCTCCGTTGCAGGTTCCGCAGCGCCCGGAGTGATCCTTGCAGACCCACTTGTGGCAGATTGCACAACGCACGCCGTGGCGCGCGCAGATGGTGCTCCCGCAACGGTCGCACTTGCCGGCGCACTCGTCACACAGAGGTCGGCTGCAGACTGAACAGGTGGATATGTGCTGCTGGCAGCGCAGAGATCCACATGCGGCGCATTGCGCCCCGTGCTCCCGACAGGTAACCGCGCTGCAGGACTCGCAGATCAGCGAATGAGATAAGCAGACTTCTGCGTTGCAGTGCTCGCACCGCCCCAGGCACTGGGGGCAGTGGACCCGGCCGCAGACTGAACACTCGCCCGCCGAGCTGGCGCAGAGCGTCTTTTGGCAACGGGCGCACTCCAGGGAGCAGGCGTCACAAACCGCCCCCCCACAAACTGAGCAGGTGGCCCGGTGGTTGGCGCAGAGAGGGGTCTCACAGCGGATGCAATGGCCGCCGCAGGTGGTGCAGGAATTGCGTTCGCAACGGCCACACCGCAAAGAATGCTCCGCGCAAACTGCACGCTGGCAGTCGTCACAGGTCTGGGCGCACTGGCCGCAAGCCGTGGCGCCACAGCGGGCGCACTCGTTGGCTCCGCACACAACACAAGTCAAGAGCCCGCATGACGCACAGATTCTGACGCAATCCGCGCAGAGGATGTGCCCCCCGGAGCAGAGTTCGAGGGAGTGCCCGGTGGGTTTGTGGCAGCAGGCACAGAGACCGTGCTCCATGCCCCCCTGGTAGAGATCCACGTGGACCGTGTGCTCGGCGTGTAGTCCATCACGCTCCAGGACAATGTGCACTGCGGCAACCGGGGTTTCCACCTCTTCACAGGCGACCAGGCGAATGACCACGCGCTGGCGGTGGTTTTCCACTTCCTCGGCCAGCTTGGCGGCATACTCGTCATCCACCTGTTCAGTGGCACTGCGCCAGCGCGCGGGATCGCCTTTCGGGACCTCGGCCAGACGCTCCATGTAGTAGCTTTTCAACCTCACAATGGTGCGATACAGGCGCTCGTGCGTCTCGTCCGCCAGCTCAGCCGCCCGGTCTCGCGCTATGTGCCGAGCCAGTCGCAACGCGGATTGGAATTTCTGTTCCAACTCCTCGGGCGTTGCCCTGCGCCGCTGAAAGAGGCGCATCCCCTCTGCAAAGGTGACGGCAAGATCCTGGAGAGAAGCGCGGTCAGCCTCGTCAACCGCGATGCGAATCAATTGATCCACTCGCTCGTCGGAGAGATAGTTAAGCCGCAGATAGAAGATGTGGTGACGGCGAAGGACGCGCTGAACGCGGAGTTCCCGAATGCTGCTTTGTCCGGAGTCCAGTTGCGCCGCAAGGCGCTTCTTGTAGAAACGGTGGCGCACAGGTAGTCGCACGCGCAACGCATGCCCGCGGTCACGCATCAACTTGAGCACCGTTTCCAGCACGAAACTGCCGGGGGCCACCGGGTCGATGTTGGGGTCGGAGCAGGGAGATCCCGAGAAGGCCAGGGCGAGGCGGTCCTTGCCGAAGACGGAGCGCAGATTCTCCGGCAATTCCACCTGGGTGTGTTCCCGGCCACGGCGGACTGCGGCTCCCTGCCAGCGAAAAAACGCCTCTACGAACTCTCGCAGCTCCCGCAGGCGTGAGCTGTTCCCGGGAGCATCCGAAGCCATGGAGGAGAGCGGCAAGACAGCGTTTTCGGTTTTGCGGGGCTCCTTCATGGTGGACTCAGGCTTCCAGCAGTTGGTCGAGAATCTGATCGGTCTCTCGGATGTGGCGCATGCGGTGACGCGCATGGTCCAGGCGCTCGGCAAGCTCCTCGAAACCCTTGTCGAGTGTCTCCTCATCGGCGGCTGTAAGAAACAGCTCGCGGATGATCTGCTCAAAGGAGCGTTCCTCTCCCATCTCTCCGAGGATCAGGTCGAGTTCACCGATGACCAGCTCAAACATTCGGATCTTGTGTGCCAGAATGTCGAGGATGCGTGCCTCGATCGATCCTTCCAGGGAGAGGCTGATCGCAATCACCGGATGCTCTTGTCCCAACCGGTGCAAACGGCCGATGCGCTGCTCGACGCGCATGGGATTCCACGGCAAGTCGAAATTGATGAGTTGGTGGCAGAACTGCAGATTCAGCCCCTCTCCACCAGATTGGGTGGAGATCATCACCCGGGCCTCGTCACGAAAACGGGCCAGGGCCGCGCTTCGAGCTGTGAGTGTCGAGAGGCCGCCGTGGAATGTCACAACGGTTTCACCGCGTGCCTCCAGCAACTCCACGAGGCTCGCCATCGTTTCCAGAAAGTCGGTATAGATCAGCACCTTGCCGGGAAAGCGGTCGAGCAGCTTGTAGACCGCCCGTACCTTGCTGGTTTCCTCGGGCAGCGATTCCGCGGCTGCGGCCAAAGCCTGCAACCGTGTGGCGCTGGGGCCAACCAGATCGGGACGGCGGGCCATGGCGGCGAGTGTTTTGGCCAGAGAACGGGGGGATGAAGTCACTTCCCGCTGGAGCGTGATCAAGGTCAGGAGCCGCGCCGGCTTGGCCTGGCCGGCAAAGAGTTCGTCCTGAATATAGGCGGTTATGTCGTCGTAGAGCGCTCGCTCGGCGCTGCTCATCGGCAAGTGGTAGATCGCCGCGCGGCGGGGGGGCAGCTTGATGCCGGTGCTGCTGCGCCGATTGCGGATCATCACATCGGCCAGTACCCGGCGAAGTTCATCGGCTCGCGCCGGAAGCCGAGGGTCCACCTTGGAGATGTGGGTCTTGCGGAAACGCCGCACGGTACCCAGAATCCCGGGCTTGAGGATGGTGAGAAGAGAGTAAAGCTCGGTCAGGTCGTTGTGTACCGGGGTCGCGGTCAGAAGCAAGACATACTTCTTGCGGATGCGATTGACAAAACGGAAGCGTTTGGTTGCGCGGTTCTTGAGCTTGTGCGCTTCGTCAACAATAAGAAGGTCATAGCGCTGCCGAAGAATCACTTCTGCATTGCGGGCGGATTGCGCAGTGGCCAGGGACGCAAGCACCCGATCGTGGCTCCAGTCGGGTGGGTTCTTGCCAAGTAGAAAGTCCTCGCCGAACTTCTCTCGCATCTCTTCGCGCCACTGTCCCACTACCGCTGCCGGCGTGAGGATGAGAACTCGCCGGGCGAGGCCGCGGAGCAGCAACTCTTTCATGATGAGGCCGGCCTCGACCGTTTTGCCGAGGCCCACTTCGTCGGCCAGAAGAGCCTGGCCACGCATCCGCTTCAGAGCGTCCTGCGCGGTTCGCACCTGGTGCTCGAAGTGCAGGATCTCCACTTCGTCCAGCGCCAGAAGGCGGTCAAAGCCCGGCGTCATATCGTGCTGAATCGCCTCGACATGCAGCCGGAATTCCTCTGCCTCCTGCGCAATCTGCCCATGAAGGACCTCTTGCGATGCGGGGTGCAGCGCCACCGTCACTTCCGGTATCTGGATCCCCTCCTGCTGAAAAAACGCCCGGTGCTGCCCATGACCGGAAAAACTCCGCCCACAGCGGAAGCACTCGCTGCGGGTCTCGGGATCCAGCCAGCCGCAGCGCGGACAGCGTCGCCCCAGCAATGGTGGTGCTTGGCTACCCGGTGTTTGCTCCGCCGCTGGTTTTGGCGCGGGAATGTCCAGCCATTCAAAGCGCTCAGCGCCACCGTCTGTTCGTGAGATCATGTTGCGTCCGAAGCGCGGCGGGTGCGCCCATGGGCCCATTGCCGCAGAGCCGACACTTCATGGTCCATGGTTCGCGAGAGAGGGGCGGTTGCGGTGATGTTCTGCAGAATGTCATCGGCGCGAAGGGGCCGGCGCGCTTGAAAAGCGTCGAACAGACCCCCAATCACCGACTCTTCGATCTCCGCGCCACTAAAACCGTCACTGGCTTCGACCAATGCGTCGAGCCCGATCCTGTCTGGATTGCGCTTGCGCGCGCGCAGGTGGATGCGAAAAATCTCGCGGCGTTCGGCGGCGTTGGGAAGATCGACAAAGAACGTCTCGTCGAAGCGCCCTTTGCGCAGCAACTCCGGCGGCAAGCGCCGCACATCGTTGGCGGTGGCCACTACAAAGACGGCTTGCTCTTTCTCCTGCAGCCAAGTCATGAAGGTGCCGAAGACACGAGCCGCTGTGCCGGCATCGGAGTAGTTCGACGATGCGGTTCCAGCGAACCCCTTTTCGATTTCATCGATCCACAGGACAACCGGCGCGATCGATTCCACCGTGCGGATTGCGAGACGCATGTTTTCTTCGCTCGACCCCACCGTTCCGCTGAAAACCCGCCCCACATCCAAACGCAGAAGGGGTTGCCCCCACTGCGCCGCAATTCCTTTGGCTGTCAGCGACTTGCCACACCCCTGAACGCCGACGATCAGAACCCCGCGGGGAGCGGGAAGGCCAAACTCCCGGGCTTCATCAGAGAGCGCATCGCCACGCTTGCGCAACCACACCTTCAGTGCGCTGAGTCCGCCCACTTGGTCGAGTGTTGCGTTGGGTTCGTAGTACTCCAGAATCCCTGACTTGCGAACGATCTGCCGCTTCTCCTCGATTACTGCGGCGACCGCCGATTCAGCGATCTTGCCGCTGCGCACGACTGCTTTGGCAAGCGCGTTCTCGAATTCAACCAGGGTCAGCCCCTGCGCGGCACGAATCAGGCGGGTCCGGAGCGATGCCGGGAGCCGGGTGTCAATATCGCCGCGCCGCTCCAGCCCTCCGAGCAAGCGCTCCAGCGCTCCTTCCAGGATCTGCCGATCCGGCAGTTCGAGATCGAGAACCTCAATCTCTTTGGCCAATTCGGTGGGCAACTTCAAGGTCGGGGACAAAAAGATCACGGATACCGGTCGGTGGTGCAATACGGCGGCCAAATCACGCAGCTTGCGGACGATGCGCGGATCATTCAGATAGGGATGGAAGTCGAGCAGGACGAAGATTCGCTCCGCCCCTTCGTAGCTGATCTCATCCAGCACCACGTGTGGATCGCTTGTATCCGGGCCACTGCGTGCTGCTGCCACCGGCGGCTTGCGGCCGTCACGGCGAAGCCCTTCAGTGACGGTCCACAACCAGATCTCCTTCTCGACACTCCGCCCAACTTGCCGAATCACGTCGAGCGCACGCTTCTCTTCCCAGGTCACCAGGTAGAGCAGTGGGTAACGGGCGCGGACCGAGTCTGCCAGAGTCTCTTCTATTGAACTCATTCCGCGCCATCTCCGCGCCGCATCTGAAGGCGCCGGGGTTGATCCCAGACTCCCGAGTTTCTGAAGAGTTGTTCCATATACGCATGGTAACGATCTGCATCTCGCGGGATCAGGCGTTTTTCGAACGGGACGGCCAGTGGCGTGTAGTCGTATTTCCAGATGCCCGTCTCCGCTACATCAATTCTCTCCGGCAGCTGCTTGAGACATGCGTTGATTTGCTGAAACGAAAGGGCGGGGCAAGCCATGCGGTCACGCAGGCGATTCAGGAAGGCCTGAATCCGGTGTGTGTCGAGCATCCAGGTTTCAGGGGAGAGCGGGCGGCTCAATTCGAACCAGTGGGGTCGAGCCGACTCGGGGGGACCCGGCCGATAGCGGAGTCGAATGTGGTAGTCGTGACAGCCAAGGTGGTCGGGAAACTCGCCGCCGACCGCACACCGATCCGCGTCGTGGCCCTGGTCAAGCACATGCTCAATGTGACAATCGAGAAAACTCTCGATCTCTTCCCCACTGGCCGGCCAGCCATTGAGATAGGCTTGCACTCCCGGCCACCCGGAAAGCCGGCGCCAGTTCTCGCGAAATAGGCGTAGATCTTTGGCTTGGTATATGTTGCGGTGAATGCAGGCACCTTGCTCATCAAGCAATCTCACCGCACCGGGATGAAGTGCGTGACGAGCAACAATTTCGTCCATATCCGGGCGATCCAGACGCTGGAAATCCAGGACCAGGTTCCAACCGCGATCCACGGGAGTCCACTCTCCCCGCTCGTCATCCGCCCCGTCCCCACTCTCCGGGACAGGGCGCGACCCGAACCGGGGATCTTCGCTCGCCATCACTCATCTCCGTTTTGTCCGCGCCGCTTGGCGAAGAGCACCCGCTCGTCGCTCAACATCCTCTCGAATGATTCGTGGGCCGGTCGAACCGGCGGAAATCCGGTGAACAGCCCAGGCCAGAGCATAGCAGTTTCGGGATCCCCCACAGCCCGAAGAGTGCGCTCTGCCGGCTCTCCGGGGTGCCGAAATCTGATCAGATCCGAATTGTCAGATCGAGGGTATTGCTCTGTTCCACCGCAGGCAGAACCACGCGGGCACGACCCCGACGATCGGTCTCCGCAGAGATCAGAGGCGTTGTGCTCTTGTGCTCGGAAACGAGGATTGTGGCGTTCGCGAGAGCCCGCCCATGGCGCGCAACCCGGACCCGCAACACCGCACCATCCAGGGTAAGCAGGGCGTGGGTTTCCCTGCCAAGATCCAGTTCAACCGAAGATTCCTGACTGGCGGGTGTGCCACTACGCAGTCCCGCAATTTGAGCCTGGGGCACGGGCGAGCCATCAGTCTCGACGAATGCCGGCGCCGGCAAACGGTGCATGACCAGAACGCGGGTTTGCGCGAGCGGGCGATGAGTTTTCGCGATCTGTTGCCACAACTCTTCGGGAAGAGTCTCCTTTTTTCCCGTCTCTTCTTCCGCGGTTGCCAAACGTGCGAAGAGAGCTTGGACCTCATTCCTGCAGAGTGGGCATTCATCCAGATGCGGGCCCACGCAGTCCCCGTCACTCGGGCCCTCATGGACATAGCGGACCAGCACCTCGGGCGCGGGGCAGATGCGGGAAGTCTGGCTCATGAACGTACCTCCAATGCCGCAGTGGACCGCCGGGATGCGGGGAGTGGATCTGCTGATGTTGCAGAGGCGAGGAGACGCTGATACTTGCGTCGCAGCAATGCGAGGGCGCGGTGGCGCCGCCAGGTGACCGTGTTGGTGGGCAAGCGCAACGCCTCGCCGATCTGTCGATCGGGAGCACCTTCCCAGAAATAGCGCCGCACAATCTCCCGGTCGCGCGGGTCCGGAAGCGTTGCGCAGAGGCGGCGCAGGCGGCGGGCCATCAGCTGCTGGCGATAGAGTTGATCCGGTTGCTCCAGGCGATGGGAGCGCCACAGGCCAAGCTGGTGGGGAAGTGAATGGCTGGGCGCCAAACCAGCGGCCAGAGTGGTGTCATCGTCGTTCGATCGGGCTGCGTCCATCGATACGCGCCGGCGCACATCCCGGCACTGCCGGCTCAGGCGGCGGTTTTCGCTGATTCGGACTCGATCGGCGATGGCAAAGAGGTAACTCTTCAAAGAGGTTTCGCCTCGATAGCGAGCCAGCGCCCCCTGCGCGCAGTGAAGAAACACCTTCTGCAACATGTCGTCGATCGCGGAATCATCTCCGAGACGATACCCTTGCGCAAGCCATGCGCGGAGGGCCGGAGCATAAGTGGCATAAAGCTGCTCCCAAGCGCTTCTCTCCGGTGGGTCGTCTGCGCAGCGCGCTGCCATCTCTATCTCGCTTGCGCGATGCTTTGGATCCGCGGCGGGCCGGGACTGCATTCTCGACAACTCCTCTGTTCTCAGCTGAACAGCGCACCATTGTGGCGTGCATCTGCCATGGAGTCGTCGCCTCGCGGAAAACAGATACACCGCCTTCAATAAAGCCGCAAGTCACCCCGCCCAAAAACAGAAAAGCCTGCCCAGTAAAAGGGATGAGGGTGGGTTTCGCTGACTGCCAGTTGTGCTTCGCGGAGTGCCGCGGCTACCGGTTGATGGCGCAGCAGGGCCCCGTAGAAGAGGTCCATCAACTCCGCCGAGACGGTGTCATCTACCCGCCAGAGGCTGGCGACCACGGAGCGGGCACCGGCAAAGAAGAACCCTCGCACCAGGCCGATCAACTCATCGCCCGGACGCACCCGGGAACGACCGGTTTCACAGCCCGAAAGAACAACCAGGGGGGCCATCCCCGGCATTTGATAGAGATCGACGACCCGCAGCGGGCCATCCGCCAGGCGCAGGGAGGAGCCCATGGGGGAGGCGGCAGTGAAATCCCCGTGCGAAGCAACATGCAGCAGTTGCGCCCGCGGCGCTTCCCGGTGGAACACTTCGAGCGTCGCGTCGGAGCCGGAAAAGAACCGGCCGCCGACGAGCCGACCAGCCACCACCCGTCCCTCATGCGCAATCTGAGGCGCTGCGCTGTCCGCGACGGCCAGAACCAAACTCCGATTCAACTCCAGTGGAGGAACGGGCACCGCAAGAGTATTCAGGACCGCGGCACTTGGTACCACGCTGACCTCCAGTTTGCGGCAGAGCGGCGCTCCGCGCAGCCGCAGCGCGGCCGCCGGAAGCGCATGGAGCAGGCCGTGTGGGGCGATCACCAGACGCTCAAGCCCGGGCGGGAAGCGCTCCACGAAAGGCCCGAGGAGCAGCTCCCCGAGTGAATCCAGAATCTCCGTCGCGGCTTCCTGGAAGATGGTTCCGTGACGCCGGCGGGCAGCGGGTTCGAGCAGCGAGAAGTCGACGATCTCGGCGAACCACTCATCGGTGATCAGGGCGGCCAGCGCCCGGGCATCACCGCATTCGCGGCAGAACACCTCTCCATCCGCCGTGACCAAGGCACCGATCGCGAGATCGTCCAGCAGGTAGAAATCCAGCAGCGCCTCTCCCGCCCGCAGCGACCCCGCAACCGCGTTGGAGTCGAGAGAGATTGTGCCATCCAGCCCGAGCAGATCGGTTCGACCCAAGCTGATCAGCTCTTGCCGCAGTGCATCAAACTCTTTGGCCAGGACCTGCGATCTTCGGGTCGCCGCCAGCATCGGCGTGTCCACCTGCTGTGGATCCACCTCCTTCTGTTCCTCTTCACCCCCATCTCCGGCATCCAGTTCAGCAGCGGCGGCGGCAGCCGAGATCTGTGCGGCATAGTCGGCGCGCACCCTGGTGAATCGTTCCCACAGGGGTAGAACTGCGGGCGGGAGATTCGCACCGACGCAATCGGTCACTCCGCGCGATCGCAGAAGATCCGCCAGCGCCGCTGATTTCGCTGCCTCCAGTGCCCGAAGGATGGCGGTCGCATCATGAGCCTGCCAATGCAGACGCAGGGCGTTTTCAAACGCCTCCTCCTTGTCCGCGACAAAAGCGGTTTTGGCGAGGTCTCCGGCGAGCGCGGCGCGGGCCTCTTCGATGGAGCGAACACAAGCATCCGCCTCTGCCCGCGCGGCCTCCAGGTCTCCCGCGCGCGCAAGCAAGACAGCAGCCCGATGGCGGGCGCGGTAGGAGAGCCAGTTCAGGTCGTGCGCTTCACCGTGGGCAATCGCGCGGCGGTAGATTGCCAGGGATTCCGTGGCCCGCGACTCTTCCAGAGCCCGCGCCTCGACCAGCATCGCGTAGCCTACATAGGGCGCATGGCGGTGCAGGATCATCCGCGCGTCCGCTGCCCGCTGCCGGGCCGCCGCATGGTTCTTCTCCTGAAGATCCAGGACCGCCTCTTCGATCCTTACCAGACCGACATAGACCCGCGCATTCTGCGCCTGAAAAGCCTGTTCCGCCTCCTTGAGCGCCTGCCGCGCCTTCAGCAGCTCGCCGTTGCGCTGCAGCGCACGCGCCAAGTTGATCTGCACGATGGCGCGATCGAAATCCATTCCCTGAGTGGCGAAGAACTCCGCGGCGCAACTCGCTACCTCCAGCGCGTCGTTGTTGCGATTGAGATCAAGAAGCACTTCGGAAAGATTGGTTTCGCAGAATGCCGCGTAGGTGCGAAGCCCCTGGCGCCGAAACAGTTCACGCGCAGCTTCGCCGGCGCTCACCGCCTCGCGCAATTCCCCGCGCATCTGGTGGAGATTGGCCCGGTTCAGATCGCAGATGGCACTCCGCTGCGGCAGGTCGAACTCCTCAAATACTTTTTTGGCCCGCTCATAGCGCGCCAGGGCGCGGCCATAGAAGCCCTGGTAGGTAAGTGCGTTCGCGCAGGACACATCCGCGCGGGCCGCACGAATCCGCGCCCCCCCGCGTGAGCAGATCTCGCGAGCCCGGTCGAATGCCTCCTCGACGCCGGATGCGTCGAGATTGTGATGGTGAGCATTGGCCAGCGTGATGTCCGCCCAGGCACACGCAAGAGCATCTCCTTGCTGCTCAAAGATCCTCCGCGCATCCTCCGCGAGCAGTCGCGCACGGGTCGCTTCTCCGAGTACGCTCAGGGCCTCAGCCCGGGCAAGCGCAGCACGCGCTTCGAGTGCGCTCATGCCACTCTTGAAGCGCTTCAGGCACGCCACCACCTCCCGGCAGCGCCCCTGTGCAAGCAACACCAGTCCACGCACCAGAAGCAATTCTGCCGCCGGCTCAGCTCCGGTGACTGTCACCCCCAGGGCATTGGCCGCCTCGTAGCGAGCCAGCAATGCCTCAGGATCTCGTTCCAGGGCCAGATCTGAGTTGTCAGTAAAGGAAAGCGGAGAAAACTCCAAGGCGTGGGCCTGCTCTCATTCCAGATTCTTTTCGCGCGTCACCTGGAGTCCGGCAAGGATGATTTCACGGCACCCATCGAGAAAAAAGCGCAGCTCATAGGAGCCCGCGGGAAGCCCTCGAACCCGAAAACGACCACGCGCATCGATGGCTTCGGTGGCAACGGGCTGTGTGTCGCAAGTCAAGAATACCTCAGTGGGAGCCGGCCGTATCGTGGAAGCCACAATCAAGCGCCCCCGGATCTCTCCGCCGGAACCTGCATCACCATGAATTTGAACCGTGGCATCATAGCCATCCCCCTCATAGACGCGCCGGTCATCTCCGCTCCTCGTGCCGCGAACGCCTCGGGTTGCATTCGCCGGCACCGCTTCCTCTGTCCGCCAGCGGCTCAACTCCCGCCATACTCGCTTCACAAGAGGATCCACATCGATGAGCGCGGTCTCGGCAGCATCAGCCTCTGCCACGTCCGCTTCGGCCGCACCGAGCAAAGCATCAGCGCCGGCCAGAATCGCCAACTGGCGCTCACATTGGTCACATCCGGCCCGCAAATGCTCCCGGTCGGCAGCGCAAACTCCAGTAGGGTCGTCCAGCCAGTGCAGCAGTGCTGCAAGATCCGGGTGCTTCAAACTAGGTCTCCTTGTTTTCTCGTCTCTCCGCAGCGTCACCTTCGGGCGCAACCGGGTGAGAGGAATTCGGTCTGGGAGTCGCGGTCTGAATGCGCTTGGATACGAGGAGTTGCGAATAGAACACTGCCGGTGCCCCTTCACATCAGCCGTGCTGCCAAACGCGCCAAAGAGCGGGCAATGGTGGGACCGATCGACCCTCTGGGGATGGCCGCCTTGGCGGCGATCTCGTCGTACGAAAGCCCCTCTTGATAACGCATGCGCAGGAGCATTGCACCCCGCCTTCCCGCTTTCGTAGCGGGAAGCAGTTCCAATATCTCGTCGAAACTGGGCAGGGCCGCCGGTATCTGTGTTGCAAAAGGTTGTGCACGCGCCTCCAGAGAGAGCGCGCTCCGGCCATCCGCATCGCGATAACGACGCCGCAACTGGTCCAATGCCCGCCGCCGAGCTACCGTGAGCACATAGGCGCGAAGAGCACCCGCGGTCCGGATGCGCAAGAAGAGCCGTGGGTCCGCGAGTTGCAGAAAGGTCTCTTGAAACGCATCTTCCGCATCGTGTGGATCATTCAGAACGCGCAGAATCACGCGCCGTACCGGCCCGGCATATTTACGAATCAGAGCCTCCAGGGCTCGCGGATCACGCCGCCGACAGCCGGCCAGGAGGCGCTCGTCATCCATGACTCGACCTCCCTCGCCAGCTCTGGGACACACGTCATCCGGAGCCATCTTCAGCCTCGATCCAAGCGCTACAAACCTCTCGCCAAGAGCCGGTCGCGCCTTGTTTTTGCGTCGCCTCGCACTCGTCCCTGCTCCGATCTCTGTGTTGCTCAGTCCTTGAAAGGCAACCAGCCTTCCTGCGGACTCAGCGCCTTGATCTCGAAACAGGCCCGAATACGGGGCTCGAAATCCAATGCGCGACCAACTTCTAGTTGGTCACTTCCGGCACAAAGGCAACATTGTCAAGCCCGACAAAAGCGGCGTCATCCATCGCATACACCACAAGATCGAGCAGATACTCGGTCCCGTTGTCGACGGCGAAACCATTCTCGGTGAGCAATGCCATCAAGTCGACATCGTGCGTTGGAACCTCGAAACGCGAATCCGGAAGATTCACCCAGCGCAGATCGAAATCATCAATGCGGTAGCGCGGGTCGGTTGTGACGCGGTCATCATTGGTGGCGAGCAGGAATGTGCCCGTCTGGGTCTCTGCACGATCCTTGATCACGAGGTACTGACGCAAGAACCCGGAGGTCGCCACAATCTGTTCGGTCAGATAGCGCGCCTCCGTCTTCAGTTGCTCCCCCGTGAAGATCGTGAAATCACTGTGTACTGCAGTGGGAGTTCCGGGAATATCGTCGTTGTAGCCGTAAGATGTTTCGCCGGAGATGATCACGCCTCGTCGCGTGTCGTCATCAAACCGATTTGCAAC